>NZ_BTPT01000025.1:0-146294 GCF_054408565.1 Vallitalea sediminicola | reverse complement strand
AGTAAAGGTCTTATTTTTATTTATGAATAATAGAATCCACGTTATAATTTTTTAATTTATCTCTACCATTTAGGAAGTCAAGTTCAATTAAATATACTAATTTTACAACTTCTCCTCCTAGACTTTCAATTAATTCTACGGTAGCCTTTGATGTTCCACCTGTTGCTAATAAATCATCTATAATTACAACTTTATCGCCTGGCTTAACAGCATCAATATGCATTTCAATAGTTGCAGTACCATATTCTAAAGCATATTCTCTACTTCTTGTTTTATATGGTAATTTGCCAGCTTTTCTAATAGGTAAGAAACCTTTGCTCATATTATAAGCTACTGGCACACCAAAAATAAAGCCTCGTGATTCTGGTCCAATTATGTAATCAAATTCGATACCTTCCAATTTCGCTTGAATCTGATCGATAGAAGCCCTTAATCCTTCTGGATTTTGTAATATTGTAGTAATGTCATAAAATAAAATACCTTCTCTTGGGAAATCAGGTACTTCTCTTATAAGAGTTTTAAGATCCATACTTCCTTACTCCTTTTCGTATAATACCCTATAAGGAATTAATTAGACTATCAAAATATAATAAAAATAATGTATTTCATCATTTACTTTTAAAAAGAATAGTAGTGCCTTAAAAGGATATTTATTTATCAAATTTTATATGTTTAACTGATTTAAGTTTACCTCTCTTAAAATATAAGTAAACACACAATATTAGTATACCAAATATATCAGCTTCTAGCAAAGCTTTTTAGATTTTTTCTTAAGAAATATTAAAATTATATAAATAACTGTAAGAATTTTATAAATAGTATTACTACAAGTACACCACCTATAACAGGAACAAATGCTATCAAGCACTTAATTCCAAAAAGGTATACAAATAAAATGAAACAAACTATTACTATTATTGAATCATTAATTAATTTATGGTTATAGTTTCTCATAAAAGCCTCCACTTAAAAATGATATCAGATATTCCCGATTCAGATATGGTTAAAGATATAGTTAATAAGAGTAGTCTATTACACCGATGTAATATGCTACTCTATTATAGTCTGTTTATTGAATATATTCAATAATATCCCATTATATTTTTACATTATTAAGTTTTTGCGTCTATATGCCTATATTATATATACACTTTTAGTAGGCTTGCATATATAATATATATTACTTAGATATTAATAATTCTTTTATATATTTTAGATTCGTCTAATTTTACTTTGACACCTTTATTCAATTTAAAAATCAATTCCATATTATCTATTTTATATTCTAATAGTTTAAGTTCATTAAACACTTCTAGACATGCTAATAAAGTTAATATTTTATTAGGTTCATTAAAATGAATCATCTGAAATAATTTGGTAATTATGATATTTTCTTTCATCTGCTTCTCCAGATTCAAAAGAGCTCGATAGATAGTTTCGAATTCTTTTCTAGTAGGGATTACTTGTTCATCCTGTAAATACAATTTAGATTTTTCATCAAAATTAGTTGTTTTCATATTATTGAATATAGTATAGTACTTATTAATGCACACCATAAATTCATTATTGGGATTAATATCTTTTAACATTATTTGTGGTTTTTTAGTACCATTCCATTCGTTTATATTCAATGTCCCTAATAGAGATATATCATGAGCTACATTGATATGATCATAGTACTGTGCCATTCCAAATCCTATTCCATCTAAATAGCTCTTATTATAGTCCACTCTCATCTTTAGATGGTTACTCTCTTTACCTATCTTTCTAACATCATCAACTTTCCCTTTACAAATGAACTTAGGCTCTGGATTTCCTACCCCGTAGGGTTCCAACTTGATAATTTCTTCAATTAGGGGTATGTTAATGTCTTTTATGTCTATTTCCATATCAGCCGTTAATTTTGGAATCAGTGTATCTGAGTTCATTGTATTTTCAGCATATTCATTCAGACGCTCTCTAAGATCATCTATGAATTCTTCTTTCAATGACATACCTGCTGCCATATCATGCCCTCCAAATTTCATAAACAACTCTTTTTCTTGGCATAATGCATCAAAAATACTAAATCCATCAACACTTCTAGCTGATCCAGTAGCTACACCATCTTCAATACTTAATAATATACTTGGTCTATAATATTTCTCAGTAATCCTAGAAGCCACTATACCTATTACTCCATGATGCCAATTACTTGATGCCACTACTATTATTTTAGTATTATTCATGTCAATTTTTTCTTCAATTATATGTACAGCTTCCTCAAATATCTCTTGTTCTAATTGTTGACGCAGAATGTTTTCTTCATTAAGTTTTTCAGCAATCTCCGCCGCTTTACTTTTATCTTCTGTTATGAATAATTCAATTCCCCTTTTTGCATCTCCAAGCCTACCTGCAGCATTTAATCTTGGAGCAATACGAAATCCAATTATACCTGCTGTAATTTTATCATCTTTTTTATTACCAGATACTTTTATAAGTGCTTTTAATCCCACGTTCCATGTATCTTTCATAGTTTTAAAAGCTAACTTGGTAATAATTCTATTTTCATCTTTTAAAGGAACAATATCAGCTACAGTCCCAACAGCCACAATGTCTAAAAACTTCCATATAGAATCTATATTACCTAATTTCATTGATAATGCATGCATAACCTTAAAGGCAACACCTACACCAGCTAACATATCAAAAGGATACTCGCAATCTTTTCTCTTAGGGTCAATTACAGCTATGGCATCAGGTATATTCTCTTGACATTCATGGTGATCTGTTATTATCATATCTAAACCTAATGAATTAGCTAAATCAACTTGCGATATAGCAGTAATTCCTGTATCAACTGTTATAATCAGCTTAGTACCATTAAGATATATACTGTTTACAGCTTCATCATTAACCCCATATCCTTCTTCTAATCTATTAGGTATGTAATAATCTACCTCTGCATCATTTTCTTTTAAAAACATATATAGAATTGATGTACTTGTCATACCATCTACATCATAATCTCCATATATAGTTATTTTCTCATTGTTACTAATTGCTGTGATTATACGTTCAACAGCTTTATCCATATCTTTCATCAAGTACGGATCATAAAATTTATCTATATCTGCATTAAGAAATCTAATAATATCTTTTTCTATTACTATATTTCGATTAGCTAATATAGTTGCCATTATAGTAGATAGTTTGTATTTTTCAGATAATTCATCTACCAGTTTTTCATTCTTTTGTTTTAAATTCCAAATATATTTTGGTTCCAAATAAATAACCTCCAAAAAATCCCCCTAGCAAAGATTGCTAGAGGGATATAAGTTTAATTATCTTTGCTGATGTGCTTGTTGAATTCTCTTTTCTTCTTTTCGTTTAAATACATACCATAATGGACTAGCAATAAATATTGAAGAATATGTTCCTGAAAGGATACCAACCATTAATGGTAATGCAAATTCTCTTATTGATGTAACACCAATTACATAAAGAATTGCAACCATAACAAATGTTGTAAGTGATGTATTTATTGAACGTGACATTGTCTGACTTATTGATGTATCAACAACACCCTTGAAATCTCCACGTTTCATATATTTTTGATTTTCACGTACACGGTCAAATAATACTATCGTATCATTAATTGAGTAACCTACAATTGTTAACATTGCAGCAATAAATGAATTGTTAATTGGTACTCTAAATAATGAATATACTGCTAATACAATTAATACATCATGAATTAAAGCAACTACCGCACTAACGCCAAATCTATAATCTTTAAATCTTAATGTAATATATATCAACATACATATAGCAGCTAATATTATAGATAGTATAGCACTCTTACGCATCTCATTACTGATTGTTGGACTAATACTTTCACTTTCAATATCTTCAGAAGTTATACCGTATTTTTCAATCAATTTATCTTGTAATTGAGTTCTTGCTGTATTATCTAATTTACTAGTTTTAATAATGACTTGTTTTTTATCTGTAACTGCTTGGAATTGTGGGCTATTATCATCAGTAGCTTCAACAACTATTGGTGTTAATTCACTATCCATTTCAGCTTTACTCATTGTTTTACCAATATTAACAAGTGTTGTAGTACCACCACTGAATTCTATATCATAGTTAAGAGGTGTACCTTTTGAAGCGTTATATATAGGCATTGCAAGAAGTCCTATAACTATTATAACTATTGAAATACTAAACCATATCTTTCTCTTCGCAACAACTTTGATAGCTCTTGTTTTATTAGCAATACCATATAGTTTTCTATTCTTAATTCCTAATCCAGCAAATACTCCTAGAATAAGTCTTGTAATTACTAAAGCTGTAAACATAGAGATAATGATACCAATTGCAAGAGTCTGAGCGAAACCTTTAATTGGTCCAGTTCCCATTAAATATAAAATAGCTGATGCTATAAGTGTTGTAATATTACCATCTAAAATAGCTGATGTCGCTTTTTTAAATCCTGATTTTAGTGATGCTCTCAATGTTTTCTCAAGAGCTAATTCTTCTTTGATTCTTGAGAAAATAATTATGTTGGCATCAACAGCCATACCTATTGATAATATAATACCTGCAATACCAGGTAATGTTAATGTAATCTTGAATATACTTAAAATAACAATTAATAATGAAGAATAGAATACTAGTGCTATATCAGCAGCAAGTCCAGGCATTCTATAGAATAATATCATAAATAATAATATTAAACCAAGACCAATAATTCCAGCTTTTACACTTGTTTTAACTGCTTCTTCACCAAGTGTTGCACCTACTACATTAGATCTTAATTCTTCAAGTTCAAGTGGAAGAGCACCTATACGTATATTAGAAGCCATCGCTTCGGCTCTTTCCATACTTCCCATGTTGCTTATAGAAGCATTACCATCTTGGATTGGTTGATTTACAATAGGTTCCATTATGTTTTTGCCATTATAGGCAATTGCAATTCTTCTGCCTACAAACTTTTTAGTAGCTTCATAGAATTTATCTTTTCCACTCTCATTAAGTTCAAGAGATATAATATATGGATCAATTTCTCCTGATACAATTTTTGCAGTAGCATCTTTAACATCTTGTCCTGTTAAAACTACATTTCCATCTGGATCCAAAAATTCTAATTTACCTGGTTTACCAAGTTCTTCCAATACTTCCTCTGCATTTGTTGCATTAGGAATATCAACATTAACACGGTCAGAACCTTCTCTATAAACTTGTCCTTCCGTATAACCCATTCCATCTATTCTTTTTCTAATTTTGAAAACTGTATCATCTAGCTCTTTGTTAGTTGGATCATCCTTAACAGTAGTGTATGTGATACTAACCCCACCCGCTAAGTCAAGACCTAATTTTACATTATTTGCTCCACCGATTTCATCTTTTCCTACTCCCTTAACTGCTACAAATACAGAACATGCGATTATAACAACTAAAAGCAATAGGGTAATAATTTTTTTCCCCTTCATTGCAACAATATCCTCCTTTGTACATTATCATATTTAATTTTTAATTCTGTATACTGAATCCATAGTATATTATATAGATATCAATATATATTAATTATTTTGTAAGTTATACTTAAATAAATATAAGACCTTCTATCCATATATATTATAACTTACATACTACGTTAAATTATAAATATTATCTTGAAATTAGTCAAGATAATTTATATAATGTATTATTCCATCATCTCTTCAGCTTTCATATAAATAGCACATTCAACTCTCTTTTTCTCGAGTTCACAGCCTATTTCATATGTATCATATATACTGCCGTGGAATTGGTATGCGTTAGCTGTACATCCACCACTACAATAAAATTTTGCCCAACAATTTTGACATTTCTCTTTGGAATAAACACTACATTCTTTGAATTCTTTACGTCTTTCGAGATTAGTTATTCCTTCGTCAACTGTTCCAAGCTTAAATTCATCCATTCCAACAAATTGATGACATGGGTACAAATCTCCCCATGGTGTAACAGCAAGATATTCAGTTCCTGAACCACATCCTGAAAGTCTTTTTATAACACAAGGTCCTTGTGATAAATCAATCATGAAGTGGAAGAAATTAAAAGCTCTATCTTCTTTTTTTCTCTTAATCATTTCTTTCGCTAGAATATCATATTGTTCACATAGATATGGTATATCTTCTTCCCTAAGAGCATATGGCATATTAGCTGGCGCTACAACAGGTTCAATAGATATTTGTTTGAATCCTTGGTCTGCAAAATGTAATACATCCTGAGAAAAGTCAAGATTATAATGTGTAAAAGTACCTCTTACATAATAATTCTCTTCATTTCTACTTTTAGCCATTTTCTTGAACTTAGGCATAATGATATCATAGCTGCCCTTGCCATTTTTAGATGACCTCATTCTATCATTTACTTCTTTTCTTCCATCTATGCTAAGTACTACATTATACATATTCTCATTAACAAATTCCATGATATCATCATCAAGTAATATACCATTAGTAGTAATAGTGAATCTAAAGTTCTTATTATAATCTTTTTCTTTAGATCTAGCATATTTTACTATTTCTTTTACCACTTCAAAATTCATCAATGGTTCTCCACCAAAAAAATCTACTTCCAGGTTTCTTCTACTGCCTGAATTCTCTAGTAGAAAATCAATAGATTTTTTACCTATTTCACTACTCATAAGTGAACGGTCTCCATTATATTCACCTTCACCTGCAAAACAATACTTACAACACAAGTTACAATCATGTGCTATATGCAAACATAAGGCTTTTACAACAGGTTGTCTTTTCTTAAAGCTGATAATTGCTTCTTTATATGTATCATCAGTAAATAGTAATTCTTTATCAATTAGTTCTTTAACTTCATTAATTGATTCAATTATTACTTCTTTATCATATTTTGAAGAAAGTTTATTGACCAAGTCATCATTGCTTGATACATTTTCATAACTTTCTATTACATCATAAACAATATCATCAACTACATGTATTGCGCCGCTATAAACATCTATAGCAATGTTCATATCGCCCATTTTATATTGATGTACCACTGTTATTCTTCCTTTCTTATACTTAACTATATATAATACAGTTAAATTATTAAATACTTTAATAATTAAGTATTTATTATTATCTCTAGTTATTATGAATTAATCAAACCTAATATAAGCAGCGACTAATGTCACTGCTTAATAAACTTATAAATTATTTGTTTTCACAAGTTTGATTCCCAACTGTACATGATGTTTTACATGCTGATTGACATGATGTTTGGCATTCGCCACATCCACCATTTTTTAAACTCTTCTTAAGAGTAGCTGAGTTTAATGTTTTAATATGCTTCATTGCTTTTTCCTCCTTTAAGCACCTGTTACCTTAACTTAAAACATTATATCACAAGATTGTCACTTTTAAAAGTAGATTTTTCTAGGAATTTGCAACTTATCCTAGCATTCCTCCTAATGTACCGCTACCTACACACATAAAGAATAAACTTATAGCGCCACCTGAAATCCCACTGTTTTTGTTAATAATTACAGATGCTATGACAAAAATAACAAAATAAATAACCCCTGCTATAGCACCATACATCCACTTATTTTTGCCAATGCTTCTTCCCGTTAATAGGCCCATTATAATAGTTGCTAATATTATAATTACAATTCTTCCAATATTAATTTGACTATTACTAAGATCATACTTGTATACGATGAATGAAAGAAGCAGTACACATAAAATAGTTATTATGTATCCAATCATAATAGCTTTAAGCATGTTTACTATTATTTTTTGCGTGTTAATATCTGGTTTCTTTGAAATACGCGATGCTCTGCCCATAATCCTCCCCCTTATTGTTCCATATAATATTATACTGTGCTATAATTTAAAATATGCCATGCTTTTAATTTAAATTATGGTTTGTATAAATCAAACAAATTCATCTTGATTAAACTATATATATTGAATTTATATAATATATATCTTATGTAGAAAGGACTGATTTTATTGAATAAATATGTAGATTTGCACGTCCACACAACTGCCTCAGACGGCACTTATGAACCATGCGAATTAGTAGAATATGCTTCTAAGCAGAAAGATTTAGCTGCTATTGCCATAACTGACCATGATTGTATTTCTGGTATCAAGGAAGCCAAAGAAAGCAGTGAATTATATAATATAGAAATAGTCAGTGGGATAGAATTTTCAACAAGGTATAATAATACCGAAATCCACCTATTAGGTTTATATATTGATGAAAATAATCTCTCTTTTGTTAATGGATTAAACGATATTGTTGATGCTAGGAATTCACGTAATATTCAAATGATAGAAAAACTAAATAATATTGGCATCAATATTTCTTTACAAGATGTTATAGCCACATCTAACTCTGAAGTATATACGAGAGCTCATTTCGCTAAGGCTCTATTCCAAAAAGGTTATGTTTCATCTATGAGAGAAGCATTTAATAAGTATATTGGTAACGATAGCCCATGTTATGTACCACGAGATAAAGTTACTCCCAAAATGGCCATAGAACTTGTGCTATCATGTGGTGGTGTGCCCATATTAGCTCATCCAACGCTATACAATATGGACCTAAGACAATTAGATGCACTTATTGGTGAATTAACAGAAATAGGCCTATTAGGTATTGAGGGACTTTATTCATTATATACCAAATCACAAGAAAAGTATTTGAAAGATTTTGCTGATAAATATGATCTCGTAATTTCTGGAGGTTCTGATTTTCACGGAAGCAATAAACCAAATATTGATCTAGGTGTTGGAAGAGGTAATCTGGAAATTCCTTATTCAATACTTGAAACTATTAAATCCAAGGCAAAAAAATAAAGGCTGTATCATATACAGCCTTCTGTAAAACCCTTAAATTCTATTGTTCGTCTTTCTTATCTTCTTTTTTGTCTTCTTTTCTATCTTCGATTAAGTCATCTCTATTTATTGTTAAATCTGGTTCTTTAACTGCAGCAACTGCATTTCTTTCTATAGGAACTCTTACACTTTTGTTAGTACCAAGTTCAACTATAAGAACATTGTTTACAGAATCAACAACTTTACCATAGAACCCACCATTAGTCATAACAGAATCACCAATATTAATACTTGATTGCATTTGGTCAACTTGTTTTTGTCTCTTTTTTTGAGGTCTGATAAGCATTAAGTACATAAAACCAAATAAAATCACCATAGGTATTAACATAGCACCTAAACTACCAGCCGTAGATGGTTGTGCACCAGCTCCAGCTTCTAATAATAATAAACTTGACATAAATTATCCTCCTTGTTTTCAACACAGAAATTTATCTATTCGTAGCTAGTAAGAATCATTATTCTTATATAATAAGATACACTGTTAATAACTTCCTGTCAACTGTTTTATCTATATATATTGAACTTAATCATCTATACATCCATTTCAATTAGTTCAATCTATATTACTTGATTTATAGCATATTTGCTATTTTATTATTCTTATATTCTTTATATTGATTATTATCTATAGCATCTCTTATTTCTTCCATAAGTGTATTATAAAAATACAAATTATGAAGTACACATAAACGCATTCCAAGCATCTCTTTTGCTTTCAAAAGATGTCTTATATAAGCTCTACTATAATGCCTGCAAGTAGGACACTGGCATCCTTCTTCAATTGGTCTATCATCTAATTGAAATTTTGCATTGAAAAGGTTAAGCTTACCGAAATTAGTATATACATGCCCATGTCTTCCATTTCTGGCTGGATACACACAATCGAAGAAATCCACACCTCTTTCAACGGATTCTAAAATATTAATAGGTGTTCCAACTCCCATAAGATAAGTTGGTTTATTCTGTGGAAGGTGTGGAACTACTTCCTCTAATATTCTATACATTTCTTCATGAGACTCTCCTACCGCAAGTCCCCCTACAGCATATCCGTCTAGATCTAGTTCTGAAATAGCTTTTGCATGTTGGATTCTAATATCTTCGTAGGTTCCCCCTTGATTGATTCCAAAAAGCATTTGCTTCCTATTGATGGTATTTTCAAGGGAATTAAGTCTTACCATCTCAGTCTTACATCTTTTTAACCATCTAGTCGTTCTATCAACTGAATTCTGCATATATTCTCTTGTCGCTGGATAAGGAGCGCATTCATCAAATGCCATAGCTATTGTAGATGCTATATTAGATTGAATCTGCATACTTTCTTCGGGACCCATAAAAATTTTACGTCCATCTATATGAGAAGAAAAATATACTCCTTCTTCTTTAATCTTCCTAAGACCAGCTAGTGAAAAGACTTGAAATCCGCCAGAATCAGTAAGTATAGGTCGATCCCATACCATAAACTTATGTAATCCACCTAATTTCTTAACAACATCATCTCCAGGTCTAACATGAAGATGATAAGTGTTAGATAATTCAATTTGACACTTGATTTCTTTTAGATCCATGCTTGAAACTGCACCTTTAATAGCTCCTGCTGTACCTACATTCATAAAAACAGGAGTCTGAATAACACCATGAATCGTGTTCAACTCAGCTCTTTTTGCTCTTCCATCTACATTTAATAATTTATACACTTTAATCACCATTCATTAATTTTTAGTATTTTTTTGTTTATCACACGTCTACCAATTATATATCTAATTTATTAACATTTCAAGGTAATATTATACTATCTTCGAAACGTAATCCAAACAATTATCAAAATCCTTTTCTTTTATTATGTAATTTTAGTTATCAATATATTGTGATAAATCTACTTTTCCTCTTTTTATTATATCAACCACTTGATCTGCAGGCATAGGTTTACCCGTTAAAAATCCTTGTATGTTATCACATAATGACTGATAAAGAAAATTAAGTTGTTTATCGTTTTCTACACCTTCTGCTATAGTTTCAAGTCCAATTTTTCTTACTAAATCTATTACTGATCTAGTAATTTCTCTTTCTACTCCTGTGTATGTAGTGTTCTTAATAAACGATTTATCTATCTTAAGGGTATCAATCGGTAAGGATTTCAAATAACTCAATGAAGAATATCCTGTTCCAAAATCATCTAGTGATATCCTAACTCCTAATTCGATCAGCTTATCAAGTAGTATCTTAGCTGAATCTAAAGCATCAATAAATAAATTCTCAGTTATCTCTAATTCTAAGCAACCAGATTTAATTCCTGTTTCTTTTAAGATACTAGATACAATACTGTAAAAATTACGTGTTTTCAGCTGAATAGGTGAAATATTAACAGATATTATGCCACTAAACGAGTGCTCATAGCTCCACTCCTTATATTGGTTGCATGCTTCTCTTAATACCCATTCTCCTATCTCATTAATTATTCCTATTTCTTCAGCTATAGGAATAAATGTCATAGGACTTACTAACCCAAGTTTTGGATTAATCCATCTAAGTAATGCTTCAAATCCTCTTATACCACCTGTTTTCATATCAAACTGAGGCTGATAAAAAAGCTTGAATTCATTATTCTCCAGAGCTTTCTTTAACTGTTTCTCTATATTAATTCTTTTCAAAAATTCTTCTTTCATATCTTGTGTGAAAAAAGATATACTATTTTTGCACATGTTCTTAACTTTGTACATTGCAGTATCAGCATTCTTGATTAATTCCTTTGAATCAACTCCATCATAAGGAGAAACAGCAATTCCTAGACTAATACTTAATTGATGTATATTATTATCAACTATGAATGGTTCATCGAAACAATCTTTTACTATATTGGCTCTTTCTATAATGTCTTCATTATTATCAACATTATTTAAAATAACTGCAAATTCATCACCGCCAAGACGTGCAATGAAATCTTTTTCTCTAATAGAATCTGATAATCTTAACCCTACTTGTTTTAGAATAATATCACCTATTGAAAAACCGACACTATCATTAACACTCTTAAAATTATCAATGTCCATTACTATTAATGCAATTTTACTATTTTTCTCTAAATATTTACTTACTTGTTCTAATAAAAATATTCTATTAGGTAGACTTGTAAGAGTATCATAATATGCTAAATACTTAATCTTATCATCTCTAATTTTTTTATTTGTTACATCAATATGCGCTCCAGCCATTAAATAAGGTTTCCCATTATCATCATTTAATGTCTTTCCTCTCGAAACTATCCATTTGTATTCGCCATTTGTTGTACGAATTCTATAGGTACTTTCATAATTTGAGGTTATACCTAAAACACAATCATTCAAACTCTTTTTAGCTTCCTCAATATCATCTGGATGTAGAATCTTATGCCATTTACTAACATCAGAGAATAAGTTTAGATCAATCCCTAGATCATTATACCAGTCATATGATATGCTGCGTTTTCCATCTCTCATGTTCCAGTACCAGATACCATCATTAGATGCCTGTGTAATCAATCTATATATTTGTTCTTTTTCCTTTATTATACTATTGCTTTGTTGCAATAAACTATTTTGCTCACTTAGATTCTCTTCTGATGCTACTAGCTCTTCATATAATCCGCTGATATGCTCATTCTGCTGCCTTAATTCTTCTTCTGAAGCGGCCATTTCTTCATAAACATGAGTTAGCTTTTCATTTTGTTGTCTTAACTCTTCTTCTGAAGCAGTTATCTCCTCAAATAACTTAACTAGTTGCTCATTCTTATTCTTCAGTATCAATTCTTTTTTCTTCAATTCAGTGATATTAGTGAATATCTCTGCAAAATATCCCTTTCTATCGCTAAAAACATTCACCTGATACCATTTATCAAATGATTTAAAATATTGTATAGTAGAACCTTTACTACCTTCAATTGCTATCTTACCAAAAAACTTAATCCAATCAAATGATTCATCTGCCATGCTTGGAAGGATCTCAGTTATTCTTTTTCCAATAATATCGTCTCTTTTAAAACCCACTAAATTACAATAATCATCATTAATATCTATAAATTCATAATCCACAGGATTCCCACTAGAATCTGTGATTATTTTATGATATGCATATCCACTAAATATATTGTTAATTAAGGCGTAATAAAATTTCTCAGATATCTCCATTTGAGCACCCCATCTTAGTAAAATTATTGTTTATAATATGATTTAAAATTGAATATAACCATATAATTATTAGCTTTTAATAATTGTCAAAATTAACCTTTTTTTTAATACTAATATATTATATCACATTTATTAATATTTTTTTATATTCATGTCAAAAAATGTAATATTTCTTACACTATTTACTAATTTGATATAAAAAGTTATTATTATCTTGTTTAATTGTTAAGAATTGTATATAATATATGGCAAGCTATAAAGAATAGAAGGTGATTATATGTCGACAGGTTCCAACTTTGGAAAATTATTTACAATAACTACCTGGGGTGAATCCCATGGAGAAGCAGTTGGAGTAGTTATAGATGGATGTCCAGCTGGTATAGAGTTAACAAATGAAGATATTCAGATTGAACTGAACAAAAGGAAACCAGGTAAATCTGTTTTTTCTACACCTAGAAAAGAGTCTGACATGGCTAATATAATGTCTGGTGTATTTGACGGGAAAACTACAGGTACTCCTATATCTATAGTGGTTTATAATAATAATCAAAAATCAAAGGATTACTCAGAAATATCCAATTATTATCGTCCTGGACATGCTGATTTAACTTATGATATGAAATACGGATTTAGAGATTATAGAGGTGGAGGCCGTTCTTCTGGTAGAGAAACAATAGGACGTGTAGCTGGTGGTGCAATAGCTAAAAAGATTTTATCTGCTATTAATGTTAAATTGACCACATATACAAAATCAATTGGTAAGATATCCACAAGCACAGATTTTGATGAGAATGAAATCTGGAATAATGACCTCTGTATACCTGATAAAACTTGTGTAAGTGATGCCGAAAACTATTTGCTTGATCTAATTGAATCAGGTAATTCTTGTGGTGGAATTATAGAATGTATGGTAGATGATCTTCCTGCTGGTCTCGGAGAACCTGTATTTGATAGACTAGATGCTGAACTATCAAAAGCTATCATGTCAATAGGTAGTATCAAAGGCATTGAAATAGGAAATGGATTCCAATCTTCTTGTTTAACTGGGATGGAAAACAACGATTTCTATAGATATGAAGTGGGTAAGATAAAAAAGGAATCTAATAATTCTGGTGGTATATTAGGTGGTATAAGTGATGGTTCTCGCCTTACGATAAGAGCAGCTATTAAACCTACTCCTTCTATTAAAACCACACAAAGAACTGTTAATAAAGATGGAGATAACATTGATATAAACATAAAAGGCAGACATGACCCAATTATCGTTCCAAGGGCCGTAATTGTTGTAGAATCAATGGTAGCTATTACTCTAGTTGATATGTTATTCAGAAACATTAATAGCAAAATTGATAACATCAAAAAAATATATTTAGACAATAATTAATCATAAAATAGTATTGTCGAATTCTATCCATATATAATGGGTAGAATTTTTTTTATTATTTATCCTTGAATTGAAAAATTAAGTGCAACAAAATGTAATCTCTGCCACAGAATCTATTTTTTATTATAGTTTAACCTTGTTTAGGCTGGGTATACTCTAAATGCAATTAAGGGGATAGGGCCATGCAGAGGTGCAACCCGAGCATTTAATTGTCCTTAGACACATTAGGCTGAAACCATGCTCAATCGTATGGTTTCTTTCTATGTGGTAAGGTCTAAGCGAAAACCCTGTCCAATACACTTCTTAAGCCGTTGCAACAAAATCGGCAAATGCTTCAAATGGTGTTTTATAACCCAGATTTTTTCTAGGTAAGGTATTCATCCACTGGCTAATTCTATCAATGACCGCATTTGGTATTTCATCTATAGATATCCCTTTTGGAATAAATCTTCTTATGATACCATTATGATTCTCATTTGTTCCTCTTTCAAAAGAAGAATATGGATGAGTATAGTATAAGTCTACACCAATTTTTTTCTTGAAGTCTTCACTAAAGCTAAATTCACTACCATTATCACAAGTAATGCTTTTGAATATTTGATTAAAATTATCACCATAGATATCTTTAATTTCACTGAGTGCTTTACCAACAGAGTTACTTGTTTTATCAGGTATTTTCTTTATTATTTCAACCCTTGATCTTCTCTCTGTTAAAGTCATTAGAACACTAGATGTATGACGCTTTCCAATTACAGTATCAATCTCCCAATGTCCATTTTCAGAACGTTCGTTAATGATGGAAGGTCTATCATCAATGCTATGACCAAGAATTCTTTTATTCTTCCTTACAGTGCGTTTCTTTTTCTTTAATTTAACACGTAACAATAAATCAATGGATTTAACCCTTATAAGTCCAAGATCAATATAATTATATATTGTCTTTGTAGTAACACAAGGCTTATCTACATTCTCAATCTTATATCTACCAATGGCTGTATCTGGCGACCATTTTTGATTAAGAATTTTATTTTCAACATATTCAATGGCTTCAATACACTTAGTAAGCTTAATTTTTGCACCACTTGATAGTCGCCTTTTTAGGTATTGTTTTTGAGCGAAGTCGGCAAAATAGTCCATTCTGTTAGTCCAATCACTATTTCTTTGTATAACTAGATTTCTACGGACTTCTCTACTAATCGTACTTTTGTGACGCCCAATTTTAGTTGAAATAGCAGTTATGCTAAATCCAGCTTTTCTCAAGATTTCTATCCTAATTCTTTCTTCATATGATAAATGATGGTACTTTTTGGCTATACTCTTATTAGAATCCATTATTTAATATCTCCTTTGTGTTTTGTCGTGATTACATCTTGGAGTATTAACTAATGGATTTTTTTTAACCATTTTTACTCATCTCTACTGTTGCACTTCAATTTTCAATCCGCCTTTATTATTTATCTGATTTATTATGACATTCTTTACAGTATCCATATAATTCTAAATTGTGTTCAATCAAATCGAATTCTTTATCATCAATAATTTTTTGAAACTCTTTACTAAGGCAACATTCTATTGCTTCTGCTTTACCACATCGCTTACAAATGAGAAAATGGGAATGATTCTCCATTAAGTTGAGAGTATACTTAATATTACCATCTTTTGGTCTAATTTTCTCCAGAAGCCCCAAGTCTTCTAATACATCAATATTTCGATAGATAGTTGATAGATTAACACCAGGATTCTTGTCCTTAGTTAATAATAGCCATTCTTCCATTGATATTGGTTTATCACTATGATATAGAGCTTGTATAATAATTTTTCTTTGGTTAGTCAATTTATAACCTTTATTTTTTAATAGATTAATAACTTTATCAAAATCCATATTAGCACCCTTATTCTATAGCATAAATAATAATATCCACACTGAATAATTATTGTTTTACTTATTATTAAATCAATTATAACATATACAAAATTTTTTTAAACTAATAAAATTAATTTTTTTAATAAATATGTACTTGTCAATACTATAATTAAATAGTATAATTTAATTGCAAATTATTTGCATTTAGAATTATATAGGAGGATTTTTATGAAACGAAGTTTATTATTACTAACATCTATCATATTTCTATTAGCTGGATGTTCTAGTAAATCCACAAATAACAATCAGGTTAATATAGCAGTCTCTATTGGACCTGAAGAAGCATTTGTTAAGGCTGTAATTGGTGATAAAGGTACTATTACTACCGTTATTCCTTCCGGTTTTAGTCCTGCAAACTATCAGCCCTCTCCAAAAGAATTAGAACATATTAGTGATGCTGATTTATACTTTTCCATTGGAGTAGCTGCTGAAAATAATATATTGCCTAAAATAATAAGTAATGATACAAAAGTTATCTCTCTAAAGGATTCTTCGGAAAAAAAATACCCTATCCTTTATCTAGATAACCATACCCATAAGCATGATGAACCTACCGAAAATGAAGAAAATGAGACCAATCAAGTTATAGACCCTCATTTATGGATGTCCCCCAAAAGAGTGATAGTTATGGTAAATACTATTAAAGAAGCTCTTTCTGACATTGACCCCGAAAATAAAGATTACTACTTAGATAATGCTGAAAATTATATAGCTAGCCTCGAAGAATTAGATACTTATATTAAAGAAGCTGTGAAAAATTCGGATTCAAAGAATTTTATTATATATCATCCTTCTCTTGGTTATTTCGCTGATGATTATGATTTGACAATGATGGTTATTGAAGAAGACGGAAAAGCAGCAACCATTGAAACTATGACAAATGTCATAAGTTTCGCACAAGAACATGCCATAAAAGTTGTATTCTATCAACAAGAATTTGATAGTAAACAAGCGACTGTCATCGCAGACGAAATTAATGGCAAAGTAATTTCTTTAGATATTTTATCAAATGAATATATTAATAATTATAAAAAAATTGTTGATACTTTTGTATCCTCATATTGAAAAGGTGAATTATATGGCATTATTAGAAATAAAGAACTTATCAGTTTACTATAATAATTATTTAGCCCTAGATGATATTAATCTAGAAATCAATAAAAACGATTATATCG
Source organism: Vallitalea sediminicola (assembly GCF_054408565.1). Taxonomy (NCBI): domain Bacteria; kingdom Bacillati; phylum Bacillota; class Clostridia; order Lachnospirales; family Vallitaleaceae; genus Vallitalea; species Vallitalea sediminicola. The sequence continues at coordinate 128,754 of NZ_BTPT01000025.1, read as the reverse complement.
GAATTATTGGACCTAATGGAAGTGGTAAAACAACTCTCTTGAAATCCATAATAGGTGATATCACTCCTGATAAAGGCGAAATAACAACAGCGCCAAATGTTGTTATAGGTTACGTTCCTCAATTTTCAACTTTCAACAAAGATTTTCCTATAACAGTATTTGATGTTATACTTAGCGGCACTCTTCCATCCAATTACAAATTATTCCATCGTTATAAACAAAATGATAGAAATAAGGTTACATTCGCAATAGATAAGTTAAAAATTAATTATCTGGCAAATAAACAAATCAATCAACTATCTGGTGGCCAATTACAAAAAGTTCTACTTGCAAGGGCTCTAGTAACTAATCCAGATATTTTATTACTCGATGAACCAACAGCTAGTTTAGATACAGATGCAAAAGAAGAAATCTATAATATCTTAACTACATTAAATAAAGAAATGACAATAATAATGGTCAGCCACGATATTGGTATGATAAAACATAATGTAAAAAAATTTGCATGTCTCAACAAGACCATGCATGTCCATGACAACGATGAGACAATCGACCCTTGGCATTTTCAAAATTTATTTTATACGAAAGGAAAGTAGTTATGTTAGAAGCAATATGTAAATATGGATTTATGCAGAATGCTATTATAAGCATTATTTTAGCTAGTATTGTATGTGGAATAATTGGAACCATCGTAGTGGAAAAAAAATTAGTAATGATGAGCGGCGGTATTGCTCATGCATCTTTTGGAGGTATTGGTCTTGGTTTTCTATTGGGATTTGAACCAATTATAGGTGGACTTTTATTTGCCATAATCTCAGCAATAGCTATTGTAAGTATCAAAAGAAAGACTAACACTACATCAGATACAATCATTGGCATGCTTTGGTCATTGGGTATGGCACTAGGAATACTATTTATATCTCTCACTCCAGGCTATCCACCAGATATGACTACTTATTTATTTGGAGATATTTTAACTGTTTCTGTAAAAGACATTTATCTAATGGTCATTCTAACTCTATTTATTCTCATAAGTTCATTTGCATTATTTAATTATATAAAGAGTTATTTATTCGACGAAATATTTTTAAGTAGTAAGGGGGTTAATACTACTTTCTTAGAGTACTTTCTATTTATTCTAATTGCTTTAAGTATAGTTATCTTAATAAAAGTAGTTGGTATCATATTAGTAATAACTCTATTAACAGTTCCACCTGCAATATCTAAATTGATTACATACAATTTTAACCTCATAATATTATTATCTTCTATAGTGGGAATTATCCTATGTTTTCTAGGTCTTGTATTCTCTTACTATTTCAACATACCATCTGGTGCAACTATCATTATATTATCAAGCATCGCTTATTTTATTACTGCACTAATTAAATCAAAGAGATAGCAACTATATATATTTATGAGTTGAATAGAACTAAATGATTGCTGGCTCTATAGCAATTATTTAATTCTATTATTTTATTGAATAATAATAAATTATTCTTGACAAATGCCATATATATGTTTATTGTGTATATATGTAATATGCACGGTATTAACGGATAGGAGGTTAAAATTTGAATATAATCATATCAAACTCTAGTTCGGATCCAATCTATCTACAAATTACAAATCAATTGAAAAAGTATATAATTACTGGTGATTTAAAAGAAACAGAGCCTCTTCCATCAATACGAAAACTAGCGAAAGAACTTCAGATTAGTGTTATAACAACCAAACGTGCTTATGAAGAATTGGAAAAAGAAGGCTTTGTTGAATCAGTTAGAGGAAAAGGATTCTATGTTGCACTTAAAAATAAAGATTTGATAAGAGAAAAACAAATGCAAATGATTGAAGATAAACTAAGTAAAATAATAGATGAAAGTAAATTGCTCGGATTAAGTATTGAGGAAATGATTGAAATGATTAAGTTACTATATGAGTAAAGGCAAAGACTTAGTTTATATGATATAATCTGCATATACTACTCTAATGTATTTGGAGGCATTTAATATGGAAAATATTATTGAAATTAAAAATGTAACCAAGAGTTATACTGATTTTAAACTTGATAACATTAACATAGATATAAAAAAAGGATTTATTACTGGTTTCATCGGACCTAACGGAGCTGGAAAGAGTACTACCATAAAATTAATAATGAATCTTATTAAGAAAGAATACGGAGAAATAAATATATTTGGTATGAATAATACAAAACATGACAAAGAAATAAAATCAAGAATAGGCTTTGTCTATGATAATTGTTGTTTCTACGATAACCTTACCATAAAAAGTAATGAGAAGATTATATCTTCATTCTACAAAGAATGGAATCATGATCTATTTACCTCATACTTGAAAAAATTTGAATTGAACCCAAATAAAAGAATAAGAAAACTATCAAAAGGTATGAAAACCAAATTTGCCATTGCAATTGCCTTATCCCACAATGCTGATTTGTTAATAATGGATGAACCTACAGGGGGTCTTGACCCTATTTTCAGAAGAGAATTATTAGATATTCTTTATGATCTTATTCAAGATGAAGATAAAAGCATTTTCTTTTCTACTCACATAACATCAGATTTAGATAAGATAGCTGATTATATTACTTTTATTAATAAAGGTAAAATCGTTTTCTCCAAATCAACAGATATTATTAACGACAGCTATAAAATCGTTAAAGGAAATACTGAATTATTATCACAGCTTAATAAAGACCTTTTAATAGGATTTAACAAGAATAGATATGGTTTTGAAGCTTTGACAACTCATTCTAGAGAATTAATGGATTCATATCAAGATTCAATTATTATTGATAATGCTAACCTTGAAGATATTATGGTGTTCCATATAAAGAAGTAAAAGGATGATTTTACTATGTTATATTTAATAAAAAGCAACTTAAAATACACTTTTCAAAACAAATTTTATTTAATTATACAAATATTAATGTTACTATATGTTGCTGTAATCTCTATAATCTATACACAAAAGTATATATGGGACGCTAATCTTGTAGATTTGCCTGATATACCAATTACACTATTTTTATTTATTACTACTTTTTTCTTGACAGGAACGCCCTTTATAGCTCCAAAACAATATGACACTAGCAGCTACAGCATATTTACACTCAGCTTTCCTATTAGCAGAAAACAGTACGTTACAAGTCATTACTTGAAATTATTAATATATATGCTTATAATTTTAGCTAATATATTTCTATTTTGTTTAATAACTATATTAGTAATTGGAGCTCCAATAATTGTGGATTATTTCCTACTATTATTTTTTATTATATTATATACAGTTGGAGTAACAGGTTCATTATATCTGATGATATTTTTTGCAACAAATTTTTTCAAACCAATAATGTATATATTATACTTCATTAGTTTTTATATATCATCAATTATAAATGTTAATCATATTTTTTGTAGTCATTATATAAACATATACATATGCATAGGAATATTACTTGTTCCATTGTCCTATTTAATATCATTGATTATGGTTAATAGAAGAGATTTTAATTAGTTGCAGAAAGGTACATTCGATATGAATAAATTAATATTATCAAATCTTAAAAATTCAGGCATTATATATATTCTATTATTTGTAACAGTTTTTAACATTGTTGCTTTAGTGGTTAATAACTCAACATATGTTTATGTCATATCCTTGATGATTACTCTTTCTTATTTCTATACATATATGAGCGTTTTCTTTCCACAAACTGATCATTTTGATAATACTCTTTTGTTGCAACGCTCCCTACCTCTAGAAATAAGTGAAATCATCAATAGTTGGTATTTTACTGTTTACATTACTAATGGGGTAGTAATACTTATTAATCTTGTATTTCTTATAATTATAATGGATAACACTAGTCCCAATAATCTGCTAGTTATATTACTGACTTTTTTTATGATGTTACTGAGTTTTAATACTGTAGCTCCTTATATTATTAGATCAACATCTATTGTTCAAAAACTCGTATGTTCAGTAATAACATTGACATTTCTCATAGGAACTTATTTCATTACCTATTATTTATTTAATATGATAGAATTAATGTGGATAGTAATAATTGATGCTATAACTTTAATAATCCTAATTATTACTTTTAAAATATCTACAAAACATGCATGCAATAAATTAATGATAAAATTCGATAATTGATCTATAATTATTATAGACTCTTGAGGTGCCTACTCAAAAGTCTAATAAAATTTTATATAAGGGGTACTGCTAATGAATCTTTTTAAGAATAAACATAACAAGATTTATTCTGGCATCAAGATAACACTTTTTATTGCATTTTATTTTACATTTCAGAAAGCAGCTTCTATACTTTTTGACACATTAGATTTCACTAACTATTATACCCTATACATTGTAATCAAATCTTTATCAGTTGTTGCATTAATATTTGCATTCATGCTAGTTTATAAAATAGAAAATCAACCTCCACGTAGATTTGGAATGATTATTTCTAACAAATCCTTGAAGCATTTATTAATCGGATTAATACTAGGAGCATTATCAATAATAATTATTGCCTTTGTATTGTTTACAACTAATAATGCTACGCTTACATTTGGTCTTGATAAGCCAATATTTTCTTCAAACATAATCTATATACTAATAATATTTATTCTAGTAGGAATTGATGAAGAGTTATTGGTCAGAGGATATATTGTACATACACTTTATAGATACAATAATAAATATATTGTTTATATTGTACCAGCAATAATTTTTTCTGCATTACATCTACTTAACCCAAATGTTAGTATCGTTGGACTTATTAATATTGTACTTATAGGTATTTTATTTACTTATATGACTTTGAAAACAAAAAGTATTTTAATGGCTATTGGATACCATATTACTTGGAATTTTTTTCAAGGTGGTTTTTTTGGGTTCAATGTCAGTGGTTCATCAATATGGGATTCAATTTATCCTGTGAAAATCATCAATAATAACCTTCTAACTGGAGGGGATTTTGGTTTAGAAGGTGGAATTCTAACAACTATAATCATTGTGGTTATTACATCAGTGGTTTATTTATTACCTGCTCAAGAAGATTAATTATTAATTAAAATAGACTCTGTTATAGTTTCAAAACCAGAAGCTTAACAGAGTCTATCTTTAATAATATATCAATTATCTATATATTTTTTTCCATTAAGATCATTCTTTATTATATCACTTTCATCCAGATATTCTCCTTGGATATCTCTCTTAGATTCTATGAATTTTTCCGGTAACATTATCCCTATTTCATAATTAATTGAATTACCCGAAAGATTTCTGGTTGTGATTTTCGTATGGTAATGCCTAAAATCTTTTCTTTTAATCTTATTCATCTTATACCTCCTCGTTTATACTTATTTTCTCTTTCTACTCAACAATTATTCTTAAATAGAGGTTGAAATAATTACCTCATCTTATAAGGTTAACTTTTTTTATATTATACCGATATATATTATGGCTAATTGAGCATTCAATTATCATCTAAGTTCTATATTAATTAATACAATAAGGGGGAAATAAAATGCGAATTAACTATAACGACTTGAGAACAAATAATATTATAACCGAGCCATTTAAAAACATACATTTAACTAATGAAAAATACGCTGCTGCTGATAAAATAATTAATGACAAAAACATAAGTGCAACTATTGATATCTCGGATGACTCTATAAATAAATATTTTGATGAAGGTGTATTTGATATTATTTCCGACGAAATGGATACAAATAATAATAATTCATACGGCAATTGTACTACTAATGATATTATTGAAGAATATGGCAAGAAATATGCTGAAGTATATGACAAAATCATGAAAAATACTGAAGTATACCACAGAATCGGTGAAAATGCTACTGATAATAAACGCGCAAAATATCTAGAGAAATTAGACTCAGCTTTTCAAAAAGCTGTTGGTGATGAATGCACCAAGATGATTAATAAAATTGAAAAGTTTTTTAATGAAAGTGACAAAGAATGTCTTTTGAATAAAGAATCTTTTAAAGATTTATTCTCAAAAGTCGCAAATGCAACAAAGGATTATTTTATGGATGGTTCAAAACAACCATTGGAAAAGTATATAAGTAATAAAATCGGTAATAACGAACAATGGGATTTTAAAACCTACGATACTTTTTCAAAGGTTACAGATATGTTTGATTATACTGAACAGATCAGCAATAAGATGAAAAATTTAAAGGACATGCTACTTGGAAATTCACCTGATGACATTATTTCATCTTCTAATTTAATGAATACAATATTATCATATACCAATCATATCAATAAAGATATTGATAAATTAAATGAAATAAAAGAATCTATAAACACCGAGGAAATAAGCGATAAATTAGGTAAAGATTTTATGGAATTGATGGATAAGAAAACATCTGATTTCAATGATATCAATAGTAAAATGCAAAAATATGCTGAATTACTAGAGAAATACCAAAAAATTCAGAAACAGATTGATAAAGCGAATGCCAAAAGAGAAACTTTAAATCAAAAATTAGATAAAGCTAATCAAACCAAGAATCAAGATTTAACCAGCATGTATCTCAAACGAATCCAATCCGCAGATGCCAATGTAGCTAAATTAAAAGGTGAATCTGCACAAATCGAATCAGAAATGGCTACTTTGCTAAAAGATATTAAGGATACTGAGATTTAATCAATTACTTATTCTTAATATCCCAAAAAGCTGTATCCAATACATATTTTCATGTGTTAGATACAGCTTGATATTTATCACTCTACTATTTTTTCAAATTGCACATCACCTATATAATCCTTACCCATATCAAAGAATATGTCTTCATCATTATTTTCATGCTGTATACTAAAAGTTAATTTTGTTCCTTCATCAAGACTTATTTTAATAGTATCATCTATGTATTCTGTCTCCCCATTAACTTCATCCCACCATGAATATTGATTAACGTCTATAATAATTTCTTTTTTCTCTACGTCAATACCTTCAACTTTATAATTAATTGATTCCATAAATCCTGTTGCGTACTCATAAAAATCTATACAATAGTTATCAATAATTAAATTATAAATATACTCATCATAAATCTTATCCTTCATGGTTCCCCATTTTCCTATCATCTTATTAAAAAATTCCACTTGCTCTTCGTCAAAAGCATAAAGATTATTTTTATGACTAACAGAAGTAAGAACTGATGATAAAGAATCTTTTACCACCTTTTCATTATGAAATTGATACATGTTATTACTAAGATAATCATATTTTTTTATTACTGCTTTATCATTTTGTAATTGTAATAAATAATATAATCCTATGATATTATCTAGTTTACCTTGTTCACTTATAACTTCAAGAACTACTGTATCATCTGTTATAGAACTAATTTTATATGTTTCCTCTCCTGATTTCCATGAAAGATTACCCGCAAGGTCATAATGTTTAGACCATATTGAGTCTGCTTTAATTTCATATGATTTTATGCCATTATAATCATTAAATCTTAGAAATTCATTTTCTCTAATATTATCATAATCTTTAAACCACTCATTTTGAATTTTATTAGCAATAGATTTCAAATCATTATCATCTATGCCCGCATCATTATTTTGTTTACTCAAATAACAATTGCTTAAAATACCTTGTTGATCTTTCTGATATATATATGTATTATTGTAATTACCATCTTGCGTTTCATATGTGAAAGTACATTTCAATATATTATTGGTATCGCCATCTAATTCCATAAAAAGTTTTGTATTATCTTTTCGTTTCCTTCCTGATAAAGTTGCTCTTTCTTTAATTTTAACAATCATAGAGGTATCATTAACTTCTATAATATCATATGCACATTTAATATAATCATCAACTTCACAAGCATATATTATCATATGATCTTGATAGATACCTATACCATTATCCTGACAGGACAATTCTTCAGTCATAAAAAAATCTTCTTCAAAAATTGCTTTGACTTTCCAGTCGCCTAAAAATTTATTAACTTCATCATCACATATATTCTTGCCATGGTTTCCTTTAATTAAATCTGTTTCATCATTATTATTTTGGTTATCAGTAATATCCTTTTCTTCATTATCAGCTGATTTTATAACATCTGTAGACACATCTATTTTATTGACACAACCAACCAGCATCAATATAACTAATATCCAAATACCCCAAAAACATTTCACCTTTAACACCATCCCCCATGCTATTACTCTCAAAACCAATTATAATGGAGTAAAACACTAATTGCAAGATATAGTATTTCATTCAATTAATTTTTTGACATTATACTGAGATAAATTAAAAGATTGCCACTTTGTATCTTTCAATTTATACTTTATCAAATTTTCTCTATATTCATTATACATTTCTTTATCAATATGTTGTAGCTTTGATATTTCATCTGCCGCATCTGTTGATAAATCAATCAAATACTGTAAATCTATTTTCCCTGTTGCAACATAACGATTAATATTTTCTTTAGCAATTATACCATCAATATTAATGAAATTTATAATTAGATAACTTGACAATGCTACAATCAACGCTACTCTTGTTATAGGTAATTTTTTATTCCATATGTTAATAGCAACCAATATCATTATCACAGACTCAAATATTATGAACATATACACTAGCAATCTGAGTCTAGTATAACCATATGCCTCTTCATATAAATTCAATCTATACATAGATGATATAATCAAAACAAAAGTACATATAACCATTGTAAACAATAAATAACTTACAACAATATCTTTCCTGTAATTATTATCTCTTATAGAAATATCCGTATTTATTTTTATACCGAGATAGAATTTGTTGATTATGTAAATAAGTATGATATTTATGACACTTAGAAATACCAACTGAAAAAAGCCTTCCCTTGCATAATCTGCATAAGTATAACCCGCTGGCAAATCATTATTTCCACCAAATAAATATATAAATTGAATCATACAAAATGATAAATACACAATATCTAAAATAGATATAAAAGTAATTGTTATGATCCTGTCAAAGCCTTTATACTTAGTAATATTATCATCATTTTCTTCTGTATCAACACTATTTTTTTTGTTGGTATCATGAAAAATATAATATATCTGTCCAAAAAAATAAGTTGCAACTATAATACCTAATAAAACTTTAATGATTATATCCCTTTGTAAAATATTTTCTGAACTACTCACTATATTGGATAATTTATCGGCAAAAACTACATCTGCTGAAGTCAATAGGCTAATTACTATAAATAACGCAGGTATTGATATTACAATACCCATCAATACTTTTACAAGAATTTGAGTATTATTGGTACTATTTTTCTTTTTTTTATTAAATAGAACAACAAACAATTTATGCATTTTCCCTATGGGGACAAATATTATTCCCAAAGTATTTGATACAATAAGTCTCAAATCCACATCTAAGCTAAGCATAACATTTGCACATAGAAATATAGGAATAATTATAAAATTAAATATTCTGAATATCATTAAGTCACTTCTAAAAAATACCGATGACAAAAGAATAATATATATAGTTCCACCAATATAGACTTTACTCTTGAATTCCTTTTTGATATGTAGAGCAAAATAATAATATCCAACTAGTATTATAGTATAAATAGTATATGAAATACCTATTTTATGTTCAAAAAAGAATACAACAAATAACACCCCTAGCATGATACTAAGAATACCCACTGTTTTTTCATGATTAATTTTTAGCACTTTTATTTACCTCCATTAAATACTATTTATGAATTCACTTTTTTTACTCATCCATATATTCTAACAAATCTCCTGGCTGACAATTCAACTCCCTACAGATAGCTTCTAACGTACTGAATCTTATAGCTTTTGCCTTATTATTTTTTAATATTGATAAATTAGCGTTAGTTATACCTACTTTCGCAGCAAGTTCTGACAGACCTATTTTTCTCTTAGCCATCATTACATCTAAATTAACTATGATTCCCATTACATCTTTCCTTTCTTTACCACTTCATCTTAAATGGTATAGTCACTGTCTTCTTTGTACTTAACTGCTTTTTCAAAAACCTCCGAAAGAATCAAAGCAAATAAGGATGCTACTATAAATACAAAAATAACAACAATAGTCATCAATGAATTAATAATAAATGTCTTAAATACAAAAGTTAATCCAATAATACAAGAACCTAAACTAATTACTCTAAGATTTTTAACATTATCATATGTAAATGGATTTTCCAACTTACATGTAGAAAATATTTTTCTAAGAGCATTAAGGATTATTGCTGCTAATACACCCGCTATATATAATATAGCTAATATTGCATAATAATCAAATTTTGGAAATGCCCCTGGATATATAATGCTCATATATTCCCTAATTATCCAAGGTAATCCTATTAGTGTTAAAATTGTCAATGATAGCATTATTACCATAAAAAAATTAAGAAAAGTAGATAATGTCTTACTGTTGATATATTTCATAATAATTATCCTCCGATTTATATATAATATTCCCCATCAACAATAATATTATCATAGTTTTATCTATTTATCAATATTTTTTTATTGTTTTTCAATAAAATTTTTCTTGTAATCGATAAATTAAAATAATTATTAGATGCTTATGGAAAATAATTAAGCAGTAGATTCAATAAGTCATCCACTGCTTATATTTCAACTCAATAATATTCATTTTCATTATAGCTCAATCTTTTACATTAATTTTATATCTGAGTTTATTTCATTAATGCTATATTCCTCAATAATATACTTCCACTTTCTTTTTGATCGAATTGTATGGTTATACTAAATACATCACTAAAATCAATCTCTTCAAATTCACCAAAAGGAATTCTTGCCTCTGATAAAGGAGTTTTTAATGACCAATATGTTGTAAATTCATTAGTTTTAGATTTTCCCTCTGGCCAAGTTAAGGCAGGTGTATTATCATCTAGAATTACTTTTGCTTCCTTCCCCTTATTATCTTTTACAATAATTGTAAAAGCTTGATTTTCCTTCGGTCTGTTTAGATCACTATCTGGATTTAAAGCTAAATATAGAGATAATGCTTTATATTCACTCATATCTTTCTTATTCACTGGAATCTCCATTGTGAATTTGGCACCCCTATTAGAATAATTCAACCTAAATAATCCATAACCATCAAAATTTGATGGGTGTTCAAAATTCAATAGTTGATCTCTATTAGGAATATTACTATCAATAAGGTACTTAACCTCTAAATCTTGTACCAAATTATTACCTTTCAAATCATTTTTCTTAACCTTTTGATCCTCTGTAGCTTTTATTACTTCCAGTCTATTTGCAGTTAAATAAGAAGTTTTAACTTTCAAACCATAAGCTTCGTCCAAAGTAAAACTATTAACCTCAAATAAATTTGACTCTACCTTTTTACCTAATGCTTTATTTAGAAAGTCAATGGAATAATCTATTAGAAACTGTCTTTGTTGTTCTCTTGTCAAAAAAATAGATGTATCTTCATCAGTAAGATCAGAATAAAATTGTCTATCATCTTTTGACACATTGTCATTAAAAAAATTATGACCTGCTCCCTTTAAAAATACAAGAGACGCAAAAGATTCTCTACTCTTATCTTCTTTCAAAATATCAAATGTGGATTGCCCATCTAAACTATCTACATCTCCATCATATTGTGGTAATATTATTCCTGTTGGTATATCTTTATTATCATCTTCAATAACTATTATATTAGCTGGTGCTACTCTTAATAATGCGAAAACATCATTATTACCTCTATCTATTTGATCATTGACAATAGAATCTAGTGACCCTCCTCCTCTTGAGTGCCCTATCATTGCTATTTTAGTCAAGTCTCCTTTCCCTTTTAAATCAATACCAAAATCATCTGATTCCCCTTTTATTGCTGATTCTAGTTTGATAAGATGGTCATTAAATATATGAACCAATCTTTCATGTTGTATTGGTTCACCGTATTCTAATACATGTTGTGCATTAATATTAAGCGTAACTGCCAAGAATCCTTTTTTAGCTAATGCTTCCAATAGATACTCGAATCCAAGATCATATCTATCTTTATTATAGTCTTTTATCTTATGGGATCCATGTAAAATAAAAACTATGGGATGGTTTCCGCCTTCTTTTGGAACAGCTATAGCTCCTACCATGTCATAAGGCATAGTAACACCTGAACTTTGTTTAATTTCGCCTGCTCCTAGATTGTATTCAATCAAATCAATTTCTTTATCTTGATTTTCATTATTCTCTTTATTTCCTTTTGCTTTTTCTTGTTCTGCTTCATTAATATTATTCTCTTTAATTTTACTACTATTTTCATCTTCTATTATTTCATTATCTTTCATACTACATCCTGTGACAAAAAAACTTTGAAATAATAAGACAGCGATTAAAACGCTTAATAACCTCATACCTTTATCCATTAACTCACCTCAATGTATAAATATTCTTGTCATATATCTAGCTATATCTAAATCATATAGGTAATAGTTTCTGCAATAAAGATAATTGTATTCTATTTTTTGATATTTAGGAATTAGTCTTTACTTCACTGATAATCAACAAAATACAACCTAAAAAAACAAACATATCTGCTAGATTAAAAATCAAGTCTGGTTTACACTTAAATGCAAAATAGTCTACAACTTTTTTTAAGCGTATCCTGTCAAACACATTACTTAATGCTCCACCTGTTAAAAAAGCTAATCCTATATTTAAAATATTATTACCCTTCATAAGAGCATAAGTTATACTTAGGCATATTAAAACAATTACTGAAATAATATTAACCGCTAGTAAAAAGCCTTTTTTCTTTTTAAGAAATCCCATAAAAGCACCTTCGTTATAATTAAGTTTCAACAGTATGTTATTTTTAAGTATTGGCTTGGAAGTTGTATTATCCATTTCATTGACAGCTTTAATTTTACATATCTGATCTATCAAAAAACATAATGGTGCAATAATTAAATATTTCATAGTACCCTCCTACTCTAGTTCCATTCAACTTATAAAATCAAGGAAAATATATTGAACTTATTGTAATGAATGTATCAATGTTTAGTTCAATATATATAAGTTGAATTAAATAATTACTATAAAGCCAGCAATTTTTTAGTTCCATTCAACTTATAAAATCAAGGAAAATATATTGAACTATTGTAATGGATGTATCAATGTTTAGTTCAATATATATAAGTTGAATTAAATAATTACTATAAAGCCAGCAATTCTTTAGTTCCATTCAACTTATAAAATCAAGGAAAATATATTGAACTATTATAATGGATGTATCAATGTTTAGTTCAATATATATTATTATAACAAATTAAATGAATATGGAAAAGCATTAAAGAATATATTACTTTAGGCTTAATACTTAGGTCAATTTTTATTATATAATACAAACAAACTACATAAGGTTAATTAACTATATTATTGTTACACAATGAAAGGATTTGAAATAAAATGAAAAGAAGTTCAGTAATAAAAGGAACAATAATATTGACTGTAGCAGCGCTAATTACTAGAGTATTAGGATTTGCTAATAGAATCTATTTAAGTAATCTGATTGGTGCTGAAGGTATGGGACTCTATCAACTTGTGTTTCCTATATATATGATATGCTATACTATATGTTGTTCGGGTATCTTTACAGCAGTTTCAAAACTTGTAGCAGAAGAAAAAGCTAAAAATAATTATTCTAACCTTAAAAGAATTATTCGTACATCTTCAACCATTGCTTTTACTTTGGCTGTTGCCCTAATGTTTGTACTCATATTCAATGCTGAGTTAATTAGTACAAAACTTATCAATGAACCAAGAACAGCACTAGCAATCAAAATTATGGCAATATCAATACCCTTTACCGCTATTATGTCATGTATTAAAGGTTATTTTTACGGGCTGAAATATCCCACTGTACCAGCTATTTCCCAGATAATAGAACAAATTACTAGAATATCGATCATATATTTCTTATCATCATTATTTATACCAAAAGGGCTTACATACGCTTGTGCAATGGCTATAATTGGTATGGTAGGAGGAGAAATAGTTTCTTTTGCAATAGTAGTAATAGCCTACAAATTTAATACATTGAAAGATAGATCCCATTTACCACAAAGTTATTTTATAATACTCAAAAAGATATCCGCTATTGCCGTCCCAATAACTTCAAATAGATTAATTACTACTATACTAACTAGTATTGAAACCATCCTTATCCCTACACAATTACAATTATTCGGCTTATCCCATTCCAGTGCTTTAGGTATATATGGTATTTTAACCGGGATGGCTTTACCTCTGATCCTCTTTCCTACTGTTTTTACTAATTCTATATCTCTCATGTTACTACCAACAGTTTCCGCAGCTTCAGCTAACAAAAATAAATCTATGATTAATTTTACTACCACTAAAACAATGAAATTTACAATTCTTATTGGTATTATAAGTACATTTTTATTTTTGTCATTTGGTAAGACCTTGGGAGTTATAGTCTATCGAGAAGAATATGTGGGAGTTCTATTAACTATTCTTGCTTGGTTATGTCCATTCATCTATCTACAAACAACTCTAGGAAGTATATTGAATGGACTTAATAAGCAATTGATTGTTTTCCGCAACAATATAATTGGGCTTAGCATTAGAATTGCTTTTATCTTCTTATTAATTCCTATCTATGGATTAAAAGGATATCTGTGGGGATTACTTTGTAGTTTTGTCCTTGTTTCTACACTTAACATAATACATCTTGTGAGAATAACATCTATTAATTTCAAAGTTGGCAACTGGTTACTCAAACCAATCTTAGTATGCTTAGCATCTATTTCATCAATTGAATTATTGAGTAGATACATTACTTTACCATTTTCGTTATTAGTAAATACATTAATCAATATTTGCTTATTCATAATAATATTGATTCCACTCCTGCTATTAACAGGTAGTATCAGTTTTAATGAGGTTAATTTTATACTGAATAGGAAAAAGAAGTAATAGGTAAGATTATTTCTTCAAGTAATAAGTCGATTATAAACAACGGTTATATATTAAAACCATAGATAGTGATAATACTCTCGTTATTATCACTATCTATGGTTTATTTATGTTTTGCCACGCTTAAGACAGTTAAAAGAGTAGCTTTAGCCTATAAATGTTTAATTCGTTTTAATGGATTTCGTAGGAACTTTGTAGGGTAATATGTTTACCTGTATTAGATGAATCGTGGAAAGCGTGCATTATATCTAGAACATGGTATATTAAATCTCCGTTGGCTCTATGTTCATGGTTATCTATGATGCTATTTGCCATATCTGATATACCTAATCCTCTGCTATTGTCAGTATATTTTTTATTTATGACAACTTCATGGAATTCTTTGTCATAACTTTTTTTAATATTTACTGGACCTGAGAATGTATTTGGATCGGGGACACTTAGTGTTCCTTTGGTACCGTATATCTCCATAATTGGTAGATTGCTGCCCCATACGTCAAAACTGGTGATAATTGTACCAACAGCACCGTTTTCAAAATCTAATAATCCTGACACATGTGTTGGTACATCTACTTTAATCATTTCACCTTTTTTAGGCTCACTTGTAATCATTCTTTCAGGAAAAGATATTTTTGTTGAACCTGATACACGTTTGACAGCGCCTAGCATTGTAATTAGTGCTGTTAAATAATATGGTCCCATATCAAACATGGGTCCCCCGCCTATCTTGTAATAAAACTCAGGGTCTGGGTGCCAACTCTCATGTCCATGACAAGTCATAAAAGCTGTGGCTCCAATAGGAACACCGATCTCTCCGTTATTAATGAGTTCAATACAAGTTTGGATGCCTCCACCTAAAAATGTGTCAGGAGCACCTCCTATTTTCAGGCCTTTTTCCTTAGCTTTATTAATTAATGCCTTACCGTCTTCTCGTGTTAAGGAAAGAGGTTTTTCCATATATGTATGTTTACCAGCTTCTAGTGCTGCCATAGAAACTTCTTTATGTGCCTTAGGTATTGTTAGATTTACTATGATTTCGATGTCTTTATGATTAATTAATTCGTCAATGGAATATGCTTTTATATTATATTGTTTTGCTTTTTCTTCTGCACGTTCTGCTATAATATCTGCACAACCAACCACTTCTATATTATCAAAGATTTCTGTACAATTCTTTAAATAGATATCACTTATATTACCACAACCCACTATACCAATCTTAACTTTTCTCATTAGCTACACCTCACAATTCTTACTATTTTTTGTACATATATCTTTGCCCTCAGCTACCCACATAAAACCTCTTTTCATCAATTCTATGGCTTCAGGAATATTGAAGATATCTGACTGGTGTCCTAGAGAATTGTAAAAGACTCTACCCTTTCCCCATTTTTTTGTCCATATCACTGGCATATCAACGTATCCATTCAAGGAATGCAACCCATCTGCAATAGGAAAACGAGTGGTTGCTAATACCTCAATAGCTGGATCCACATGCAAATAATATTGTTCACTCGTAACGCTGAAATCCTTAATACCCTCAACTATTTTGCTTGAACTGTTCTTGATGTTAACTTCATATTGTACTAGATCACCACCTGGATGTGATACCCAATTTCCACCTGTCATGAATTGCCAATCAACATTATCTCTAAATGCATCACACATTCCTCCATGACAACCTGCTAGACCAACTCCATCAGCAACTGCCTCAGATATAGATTTCATTTGCTTATCAGTTATTTTCCCCATAGTCCAGATAGGTATTATCAAATGATATGTTTTTAATTGTTCCGTATCCATGAGAATATCCAGTGTATCAGAAACCTCTACTTCAAAATCACAAGTAATTAAGGTATCTTCAAACACCTTAGCTATACCAACTGGGTCATGACCTTCCCAACCTCCATAAATAATTAATGCTTTCTTCATAAAGAACTACCTCCATTTATTATGATAGCTTCATTCTACATAATCATGAATAGATAATCCTGTCATATGTTGCTTAATACTTCTCAAAAATTGCTGTTTTCTATTTCCATCTGTTTCTTTCTATATTCAGAAGGAGTCATTCCTGTATAGTCTTTGAATACTCTATTATATGTCTTTATATTATCAAATCCACTCAACATAGCCACTTCAATTATTTTCTCTGATGACGTTTCTAATAGTTTTTTAGATTTTTCCACTCGATATAGATGAAGGTATTTCAAGAACGTAATACCTGTACTCTTTTTGAAAAATCTAGTAAAATGATAAGTACTAAAATTAGCCACTTTAGCTATTTGTTCAAGAGAGATATTCTCAGCATAATGATCTTCAACATACTTATATATTTTGCTCAACAACATAATTTGTTGATTCTGCTTAGTTTTTTCCCCTTTTGAATAATATTCAACAGGTGTAAATCTAAGCATTACTGCAATTATTCTATATAAACCAGCCATGAGATTCAATTTATAGGCAGGTTTCTTTTGAATGAATTCTTGTTCTAATTCTAAAATTTGTCGTTCTAATTCCATCCTATAATGTTCATCTGATATATTATTACTATCAAAAACAGGAACCATATATTTAAGGTTATTCAAATCATTATATATGTTACTTACCAAGCTCAAATCAAACTGAATAAATATCTTTTTACTCTTCTTGTTATTTGAAAAATGATGTATTTCTTTGCTACCTATCACTATCAGATTACCTTTGTTCAATTTATATAGTGTATTATTCAACCATACTTCACATTCACCCTCCAACATATATATAAGTTCAATTTCATCATGCCAATGGGGAGGAAATATGATGTTATCATTATGATAAAATAATAAGAAAGGAAAATCTTTATCTACAATATGTTCTTGACGAAATGCTCCCATATACTTAACTCCTTACATTCAATTATTTATTATATAACATATATTATAGCATCATTATTAATTTAATTATTTTTTTTATTGAATTTAATTGATATAGTGGTATAATTTAATTACGAAAATAAGTGTAATCCGTTACATTTTATATTTCCAATACTAAAAATATCTACATAAATAATTATTTTATTATTAATTATAGGAGGATTATTAAAGATGAACTTAGGAATTATTGCAGATCCTACACAAGAAAATTTTATAATGGCTAAGAACAAAGGTCTGAATTTCATTGAATTATGTATTAATATCAATGTAGATGTAGACCGATTCATAAGCAGTGTGGATCAAATCAAAGAATGGATTAATACCTATAATGTTGATATTGGTTCGATAGGACGCTGGGGTTCTAACCGCATTGATGAAAAAGGTAATATTTGTCAAGATGAATTAGAAAAAGAATATAAACTAATTGATGCTTGTAAAAAATTAGGTTGTGAAGTATATGTATGTGGATGTAATGAGCAGAAAAGTCTAAGTTACTTAGAAAATTGTCAAGCTGCAATCAGTTTTTTTGAAAAGCTTATAGAGTATGGTAAAGAACGTGGAATCAAGATAGCTACATATAATTGCCGTTGGAATAATTTTGTTTACAGTGAAAAAGCTTGGAATATTATTCATGGACAGTTAGATGAACTAGGAATCAAATATGATGCGTCTCACAGTTATTATGATAATAATGATAATTATTTGAGCGAAATTGTAAAATGGGGTAATCGTTTTTATCATTTCCATATTAAAGGAGCTCTAAAAGTTGATAATCAACGTTATGACGACCCACCTGCTGGAATGGATCAATTGGATTGGCATTCTATCATGGCAATCCTATACAAAGTAGGTTATGAAGGTAATCTAAGTATTGAACCTCATTCAGCTACGTGGAAAGATGAACTAGGTAATAAGGGAGTAGATTATACTATTAAGTATATGAAGAATTTAATTTTATAACAACAAACGAGCTCTCAAGCTCGTTTGTTATTCTCCAACTACCAATAACATAAGGTGTCTGTTGGCATACCTTGTCAATTATTCTAGTTAAATCGTAAGTCTATCAGCTTTCTTAATTTCCCTGTACGCTTATTATAATCTAACTCACTATTAGTACACCATATGATTTTAACAGGTTGAATCATTTTTTTATTTAAGGTATCAGTTAAAAAAGGACACTGACACTTCAGTTCATTAACAACCTGTTCTGTAATATTAGCATTAGATGCAATTTTAATTGTTAATCTATCAAGACCATCTTCCTTAGTAAGTAAAACTTGAAAATTACTATCTCCAAGATTAAGTTTCTTAAGTATTTGCTTAATTTCTTCAATATGTATTGAAACGAAACTAATCCTGGCAACCTCTTCATTTCTTCCCACAAGTTTAAATTTTCTATTAGGTTTACCAGCTGGTTCACTATACATACCCATATCACCAATGGGATAACGAATAAGTGGCATAAGTAATCTATATAAAGAAGTAATACAGATTTTTCCTGGACGGTTTTCTTCAGTTATTACTTCATTGGTATCTGGATCAATTAATTCAAAAATACAGAATTTATCAGATATTCTATGTTCGTTAATACCACAGTCGTCACTAAAATAACCTACAATACCGTAATCATTACCAGCTAACCCAAAAGAACGAAATTCTATATCTCTATGGAGCTTCTTACAGATTAGAGAACGTTGCTCCTTCTGAAGACTTTCCCCAGCAAAGCATATAGTCTCAATATTAAACCCATCAACCTTGTTATCATATACATAATCAATAATCTTTAATATTACTGAGGGTAAACCTGCTAACGCATTAGCATTAGCACTTACTATTGAATCAACAATATCATTAACAGGATTATGCCCACCTATATTTAATAATAAGAATTCTTGTGGACAAAAATAATGCATCATAGTTACATAATCATAACTAGCATATAGATTACCAGCATAGAAGGTATTAGCTATAATATCACCATGTCTGATTGAACTATCAGCTAAATAAAAAGCTGATCCTTCACACATTGTCTCCCACTCACTAGTAGTATAAGGTGAATACTTAGGATGACCAGTTGTACCCCCACTTTTAAAAACTCTACCTTCTATTTGCTTACCTGTAAGAATATTTTGTTTGTCATCCTCCATTGCTTTCCAAAAAGTATTTTGATCAACAATAGGTAGTTCTGTAAAATCCATATTATTGGAAAAATCCCTATATAGATTTTTATAAAATGGCGAATTAGATTTCGCATAATCAATTATATAATCAAGTGGATATACTCTCATAATTTATCAGTTCCTTTCATTAAATAATCTAATGTATTCTAATAAGTTTTTATAATCATACTCTGCTTTTATTACTTCATAATCAATGGAGTGATTAAGCATGTGCTGAACTATAATATAATCACCATTGTCACTTAAAGGCTTAATTCCCGAAAAAATAAAACCTTTGTCAATGGCGGTTTTATAACCATAATTGCAGCTAGGATTTTTCATGTTGATATACATAACTATCATTTCCATTTTATTTACTTTACACGCATCAATTACAGTATCTATCAGATTACTGATGTCTTTACCAACCCAATTAGAAATAATAGTACATATACCCATATTATTGTTAAAACTATAATCAAAATCACTACAAGACTCGATTAACCTATATCTGGATATTTCACATTTTATACCTAGTTTTTTATAAATATTTTTAATAAAATATACATGTTCTTCTGGTGGATATATTTTTGTAACATACTTTTTATTAAGGGGTTTTACACATAAGGCTAAATCAAGTCTTCGTTCTTCACTGAATAATTCAGTTACCTCTTCATTGAGATAATGGAATAGAAAACCGCATGCAACAAATCCTCTATCATAAAAAATTTTTTGACTAATAGAATGAAAAACTACTGGTTGAGCACATAGCCCATTTATTCTTAATCTATTAGCTACTTTTAGAATCCCATCAAGTAATAGGCAAGATAGTTTCAGACCTCTAAAAGCTGGTTTAACAACTATCATAGTAACCTCAGGAAGCAAACGAAAACTATCACTTTTTACTAACGCAGCATGTCCACCTATTTGACCGTGTTCATTTATAATTAATAAGGATTTAATTCTACCTTTATCAATAAGTCTCATGAACTTAACAGGATAGTAAAAAGTTCTATAAGAATAACGATAGCCATATACAGAATATATACACTTAATAGCTTTTATGATATCACTATAATTACTATTAACAATTTTATACTTGAAATTACTATCTAGAATTTGAGTATTTAGTACAGAATTCTTTGATTGATTCATTGTCAAAGGTAAATATATCTGAAAAAACTGCATATCTTTAGTCGATCTCACCAAACTATAATTATCTGGTGATTTTTCTATGTATTCATCATCATTATTATTAATTTTCTTTTCATATATAACTGATCTTTTCATATGTCATTATTATCCTCCGTTTAAAAAAGTATAATATTCAGCTCTACGCAATATCATCTTTTATGTTTATAACTGTTCTATTAAGACCATAAAAAATACTATTTTCATATTTATCTATTCTAATAGTTGATGGAACAGATACTTCATTATCTATATTAAGTACTTTACTATCATTACTTATAACAACAGTTAAATCATCACTTTTATTATTTATGAATATTTTTAATGTATTGTTTCTAGCTAATTGATTAATACTTACGTCTATTATACTAAGGATGTAATTAGTTAAGTTCGTAGATAAGTTTTCTTTAAGGATATATTTTTTTATAATTTTTTTGGTATCTTTATTATAGTTGGTACTATTCGTTTCAACAGATAAACTCAATTCAGATGGAGCATCTGTAAAAAAAATAGATTTACTAGCTTTCTTATTTTTATAATGATTAGCTATTGCTATCCACATAATAAAAGTTAAAATCTCTGCAAAAACAAAACCAAACCAGATACCATTAAGTTTAAATAAAAGTCCGAATATTAATACACCAATAAAAAGAGAAACTAAATTTCTAGATAAAACAATTATTGCTGCAAATTTTTCTTTACCAGTGGACTGGTAATAATAACTCATAATTACATTAATAGTCATCAATACAATCCCTAAAGCATAAATACGAATTGCATATATAGAACTTGTGATAATGCTACTATCTTCTATACCAAACAATGAGATTAAAGCTTGTGGAAAAAGCTCCAAAAGGGCAATAACAATAAAACTAAATATAATACCAGTTTTCAGACCTTTCTTAATAATAATCTCGATATCAGAACTATTTTGTTCTCCATAACTGAAACTGACTAAAGGCTGTATAGTCTGACTTATACCTTCAAAAAGTGTCAAAGAAAGCAATGAGATATTATAAATAACAGTGTATGTAGCCATTCCTATAGTTCCCGATAATGTGAAAATAACATTATTAAGTACAAATAAAGCTATTGATTGATATATAAATGTTGTAGATGTACCAATACCAGTTTTAAATATTTTAATCAAATCTTTAACAGATAAGTAGAACTTTAATTTTAGTGTATTACTAGCAGTCCAGAAATGTGTGGACATAATTATAATACTAACTACTTGAGATAGCACAAGGGCAAGCGAAGCTCCTGCAACTCCCATTTCTAGAGGTCCTACAAATAATAGATCTAATATTATATTTAGTGCTATAGAAGTAAGCATTCCTGCCATTGCAAGCTTAGGCTTACCATCCATTCTTATAAAAAATGCAAAAATAACATTAATCAAAAACACTATTATACCTGCAATTATTATGACTCCATATGCCTTAGTATAATTGAACACCTCTCCTCTTGAACCTAACGCATACATAATATCATCAATAAAAAATAATCCAAGAGAAGTCATTATAAATCCAATAAAAATAACAGAGGATATTACAAGACTAAAAATCTTGCATGAAGATTCCTTATTGCCACTACCTAAATATTGTCCCATCAGTGTAGTTCCTCCAACAGCAAAAATAGCTGCTATTGTGTTAATGATGGTGAAAAGGGGAGCATTAAAAGTCATAGCGACAAGAGCATTTTCTCCTATCATATTACCCAAAATTATAGTATCAGCAAAGGAACCTACTGATGAAACTAAATTAGTCAACATCGTAGGTATCAGTAGCTTGTAATATGCCTTAGAAATTAGTACATCATTTTTCATTAATATTTCTCCTATCAACAACTAATCTTATTTTTCCACCATGCTCGCTTAAAATAAAATCTTTCTTAATGCAATATTTCACAAATATAGTGCCTATCTTTGACTTAATAACATCATCAATCTCATAGTAATTTTCTCTTAAAATACTAATTATATTAGTTATATCCAGACTATTATTAACACATATTGTCATCTTAGGTATACCATCAATACACTCTAGAATTATTTGAAGTTCTCCAGTATAGCTTGACTCTTTATATAAGATATCTTTAATTTTTCTGGCATTAATATAACTAGTAGCAAACCTAAATATATCACCATATCTTCCTAGTAATTCAAATTTTGGGGTTAATCTACCACATTTACAAGGTTCAGTAATTAATCTAGCTAAATCTCCAATCTCATATCTATATATATTAAGGGATTCATCTGATGAACTAATTATGACTCTTCCTATTTCTCCATTCTCAGCAGGCTCATCACAATCCATTTTTATAATCTCAAGATACTTGGAATCAGAATTCAAATGATGTTCATTATTATTACAAAACTCACAAGAATACCCGATAGTACCTAATTCGTTGCAACCGTAAACTAATGATTTAATTAGCTTGATACCGAATTTTTCTTTTAAAAGTTTAACTTGCTGTGGATAGAAATGTTCACCTGCATAAAAGATCTTCTTGATATTATTGTATTTAATTAATCTCTCACCCTGTTCGTCAAACAACCTCATTAAATAGGTAGGCATACCAACAAGAACATCTACATTATTATTAATGATTTCATCAACTACTGAATCTAAATCATCTATAGCAGTCATTGGTAACTGTGTAACTCCTAAATATTTTAATGATTCATATATACTTATAAATCCACCATATAGATAACCTGAGTAGAATAAATTCATGCATATATCTTTCTTAGGATCTAATCCAGCTACAAACATAGCATTTCCACCAGTTATATATGTAGTTTCTGCATCTTCATATTTATGAGGAGCATAGATAGATTTACCTGAGCTACCACCACTCTTTAACAATATATACCCTGGTTGTCCTTGGTAATCTGGATGAGAAAAATCTTCTTTATTCAAAATAGGTGTACCCTCGCAGAAAGGTCTGCTATCTTGCGATGTAATCTCGGAGAAACTCATCATTGCTTTTGGTAATACATTAGATTCAATGCTTACTCTCTTAACATATTGTGAAAGAGCATATACTCCATCATGAGGCTCACCAATATAACCATCAAGCATAGAACCTGGGTTTTTAATGCGGGTAACACCAGCTTTTAATAGTTTATTAGTTAATGTAACTATATCCTCCCGATCACAAGACAAGGCTACTGATTGCATGTATGAACGATATGGTCTTAAAGTTTTAACAATATCTTCTCTACCTAAAGGTTTAACAATAACTGTTCTATATAAAGGTGAAGCTGTAAGGTTATTATCAAAATCCACAAAAATCCTAAAATCATTATCTGGAGAAACAAATACTTTCTTATCACCCATAATCTCACTCATTTTTTCAAGTACCGTTACAGATGTGATTTCCGCAATATTTATATCTGAAATATCGCTAATAATGTATTGGGGTGATACAATTTCAAGAGCATTATATAATTTCTCTGCATAAGATATAAGTTCTTGTCTATCATTAGTATCAAAATAGACTACTTGTGGAGAAGAACACGCTTGTTGATCATTGATGCATATATCAACACATAAATCTTCTAATGCCTTTTTAGTTGCTCCATCCTTAGTAAAATATGCCATACTAATACGATGACCCCATTCAATAATTTTAGTACTACTAGATGCCATTGACTTAACACCATCTATAGCCTTATCAGATCCCCATACAGCAATTCCATCACAGAAAGAAAATACAGTTTTAAGAGATTCCTTTTCTTTAGATGATAATGGTAAAACATAATAATAAGGACTTAGCTCATGCTCTATTTCACATATAATTTCTACTAGCTTCATAACTATTGTCCCTGTATTATTAGCAGGTTTTATAATATTGATGTTACCTGTTATAAGTCCTTCAACAGAACTAAAAAAAGGTAATAGGGCATCATTAGAGCTTGTCACATGACCTAATACTCCAAGTGGCTGCCATCTTTCAAAAACATTTTCATTAGAGCTTATCCTTTTGGTTATACCAAATTTATTTCCTAATTCTCTTGAAATTTTAAGGTTAATAGATTCCTTATTCAAGATAGAATAAGCTTCTTTTTTAGTTAATACAGCTTGTTCTTCACTAAGTCCATATTCCAGAAGCTCTGGCATCAATAGCTGGCTATCGGTAACTAACATTGATCCTAGCTTATCTAAAGCATCAATAATTGTTGAGTACTTCACATTACATCTATCTAAATCTTCTATAAGATAATTATCTACTTTGCTTAAAACATCTGCTATATTACAGTTTCTTTCTAATTTACCTCTTATAATAAAGTCCATTATTTCACTCCTATCTTTTTAATAATTCACTAGCAGTAATGGCACAGCTTTTTGCAACACTAGTACCAGCTCTACCCAAAATTTCCATATAAGGTGTATTAATACCACAACCACAATCTTCTGCTGGATGCATTACAGCCCTATCTCCCATTAGAACAGAAATAGCCGGAACACTTAGTAAATGTGGGGTGATGAAATTAGCAAATCCTACTTCACCAAAGGGAAGTGGTTCTAGAGTTTTGAAGTCACGAATAAACATTCTACTATAAATAGGAATATGAAAATGATGATTTTTACATTCAAAATATGGAACAGAATGTTCAGTTGAACCATAACCATCTCTACAATTTTCTTGTGGTACACCAAGCATTTTTTCACACAAATTATATAATTCATATTTTCCTATCTGCTTATCAGCATATCCTTTCCAGCCGCCACCAAGCATCATTATTGATCTAGTATTAAGCTTAAGAGGTCTCATGTTAAGATCTTGCATTTGTTTAAGTGTAAAATATAAGAACGATGGGAAACCGAATATTCTAACAGGAAGCCCCTGTTTTTCATACTCATATAGCTTGTTAATAACTCCAAAAACGTCAAAATCATGTCCATGTCCGTTATACTTAAGGGCAAAGAATTTATCATTAACAGGCGCATACTGCATAAGTCCCTCATCAGTTTTCGCAGTTCCTAACTTACTCCCCTTAGTTGGCTCATATGTATAAAGAATATAATTTGTTTTTTCATTAGATAAAAACCCATAATATTTAATCATATTTCTAATCATAGACTGTCCAAAATCCCAGCTAGGTTTATCAAAGAACATCTGACTCTTTTGTCCTGCTGTTCCCGAACTTGTTACATGAACAAAAATTTTATCTTTATCAACTGACAGAGATTCATAAGTTTTGAAGAAATTTGCTGGAATACACGGAATTTTTATTAAATCTTCTTCAGTTTTAATATCAGAAGGTTTGAAATTGTTTTCGTCTAATAATTTTTTAAAAAATTTGTTGTTTTGTTCATGATGTTCTAAAACCTCTATTATTGCGTTAATAAAGGTTTTACTTGTTCCATTTTGATCATATACTTTTTCATAAAATTCTAACCTTTCTCTATTAATCATAATATCCTCCATATAAAGTTGTTTTGTATACAATAATATTTTCAATTAATTTACATTCATACATAAAATATAATAGTATAAATAATTAAAAATATATGAATATAATACTACATTATAGAATAAAAAGCTATTAATTATCGTTATAAATTATACGAAACACAATATATCGACATTTATTTTATAGAAAGGGGCTAGATAATTAATTTATTAAAGTTTTTAATGCATTTTAATTAATTTATTATAGCAAAATAATATATTAAGAATTAATAATTATATCACTTTATATTTTAGGTTAATAACACAAAAAAATTAAGCGAGTAATCTATCTCATAGTTATACTATGGCAAATGATTTTAAGAGAAGACAACAGATTTTTGTATAAATTTAATTTTTTTTACATAATTACTGGAATTATAATCCATAAATCATGTATAATAAGAATATAAAGTATTATATAATTATTTTATATGCGAGTGAGTTGTTTATTAAACTTCTCGATAAATTAGAATTTGGAGGTTAATCATGAAAAAATGGTATGATGAGGAGTACAAATTTGAAATTGAGGTAACTGGATTTCTTCGCAGTGACCATACAGAACGGTACTGCCGAAACGGTGAGGAAGTGGGAGATAAGTATACCTGCACCTATGGCTGTCCCACAAATAAGGATGGACAGGGTATCTGTTCCAAGGTTATGATGATTATGTTCCCAATCATGGAATCAGTAAGAAGTGGCGGAGATTTAGAGAATATTGGTGGCAATGGTAAATATAGCAAGAACATCGTATGTCCAGATGGCTGCGTCATATTCAAGGTAACGGCAATGAAACTTGGCAATGAGAATTTTTTTAAGGGGAAGTTTTTTGATTAGTTTTGTCTTTAGTTCTTATTCAAACTCAACTTGAATAGGATATATTTGGGACCACGTAATATGGGTAGCTAACTCTTTCTTTAATGGTGCCATTTTAGCAATCTGCGTATCCTTTACAAAAGCTGTTAGATACTCTCTTGTTTTATCCAAATCTAATCCTATAAATTTCTGCACATAATCAAGTCCTGCTTCATAATAGAGATTTGCTCTAATATACTTGACTCCTGGTAATCTCATAAGATCTGCCATTTTTACGAGCTTTGTTACACAATCTACTGAAACTCCAACTTCTTCTGCCAGTTTCTTTCTATCTTCTTTTGTTTTTCCTATCAGAAGAATCTGATCTGTTTTTTTATAACCTTTATTCAAAAACTTATCAATCTCTTCCTTACTTAAACTCTCTATTTTTTTTATGGGAAATGGTTTGTATTGATTAAATGCTAGTAATTTTGTTAAAGATTGCAGATAAGTGAATGGAATGCTAGTCTTTTGGCATAATTCTTCCATTTTGTTAAGATTGATTTGAATGTCAAATAATTGATGGGTATATTTATAGCCTAATTCATCAAGTTTATTACAGTAATTTACTGCGTTTTCTATTAAATGATAATAACTTTGTGGTATCGTAAGTTCTGTCAATACTATAGGCATCTCTTTGATTGAAAAATTATTAATAATCATAAGTTTGTCGCTTAATAAATCAAGCTGTAATCCCTTCATTTTACCACCTTATTAATAAAATCAATTTCGTACTTCTGTTCACCGTATTTATTTTCGTGGTCAATAATGGTACCTTCTGTGAGGGTTATACGCAGAACAATTGAGTTTGGATTGTCCTCGTCGCCAACCTCATCGAACCAGTCGAAGATTTTTTTGAACTCTGCTCTGATTTTCGCATTCTTCTCGTCCTTGACCCAACCGAGATTTTCAGCCCTGCCCTGGAAAGCATACCAATCCAACCCGCCGACGGAAACTTCGTTATTCTTCTCAATTTGCAAGGTTTTATTTTTTTCTGCGTCCGTGGAAACATAAAATACACCATCTTCATAATAAGCGCAAACCATACGTACAGCAGGACGGGGATTACCGGCAACGTTCGCAGATAATGATATTGTCGCAAGGGCAATAATTACTTCTTTACCGTTTCCGCAACGCTCTTCCATTAGTTTGATTGCATCGTCGTATTTGCTCATCTTTAAAATCCTCCAATATTATTATTTTTCCTTTATCCTAAATTCCATGTCATATTAAATTCGTCATCTTAGCGGTTAACCTACGAGAATTTAGGAACGCTCTTCTATATTGTATCATTTTCATCACACTCTTTCCATAAAATAAGCAAATATTTTTTATGAATTCTCAATATTTCGTATAGTAAACAGACCTCTTAAAATATACTGAAGTCAATACAATATTCTAATTGACCAGAAAAAGTTTATGGCGGTGAAACCTTTCCTGATTCAAAGATTTTCTAATAACTATTGATTTTATTCTTCAAGTAGGTTATTTAAATAATTGTTTATATCAGAATATCTAATATTTAGTTTATAATATCTATTTTTAAACTTGCAATATGCTATCTCTTCGTCTTCTAAGAACCCTAGTATAGATTTATTATCATCTGAATAATACAGTATCATATAAAATGATGGTGCCAATTCTAAACGCCAGTTTCTAACAGTTTTCCATTCTTCAATATTTAAGCAATTAATTATATCTTTTATTACACTTTCATCTCCAACAGTAAATGATTCTGGTCCGTATTCTATAGTTATTTCTTGAATTTCATCACTTTTTAATATTTGTACATCGTTTATTATATTATGGAAATATAAAAATGCTAGTATAATTATTAATAACAAGACTCCTACATAAATATGTTTAATTTTCATCATCCACCTCACCTAACCTATAAATTTGTCTTATTAACCCATTCTTTGACACTTATTTTGTAGTCTATTTGTCATCCAAGTTACTTTTCACATATAATTCCGCTTAATAATTGCCTCCATTTAGTACTATCTTTACCTCCAAATTTGAGCCAAAAGTTATGATAACTTACTATACTTTATGACACTTAGAAAATCTAGCCCCCCCGTAAACCCTAGCTTTCCTCACCAATTTTTTTTCATTAGGTATGGTGTTTGCTGATCTACATACTTAGAATGTAGATCTTTTAATAACTCTCTCGCCTTGGTTTTCCTATTCCTAAATATGTACAGAATTCTTCTAAATTTAACAATATTTTGTCTGTCTCCTTTATCTTCCTCTTCTTCTCCAGCCCCTTCATTCAAATCACAGTCACAGTTACGATTTATTATAAAGATTAATACAATAAATAGTCCTGCTGCGATAGCATGATTACTAAAAATTTTATATGATGTTTACTCATGTTCTGATTTAATCTTATTTAGTCTATTTGCTTTCCCTTCTGAAAATATATTATTTTAGGCTCGCTATACCTATTTTGGTTGACATAAAATTTAATAAAAATGCCGTATTCATAGTGAAGATTATTTTCAGTGCTTGTATAAGCCTTTAATTTTTCAAAGTCATAGTTTTCATTTACTCTACTCGAAGACTTTTTTATCTCAATTGCAATGAGATTCTTATCGTTTCTTCCTCTTTTATGTACAATAATATCTGGTATGACACTTTTTTCTATAAGAATATCTGCATCCTCTATTATATCTTCATTACGGTTAATACTTCTGTGATACTCTCTCCATATACCTTCAAGTATCATTATTTTTTTGCTACCACTTACTTGTTCAATATCTTTATTATATTCACAATCTACATTAAACTCTTTTCCAAATGTATTCTCTAGGTATAGTGCTAATCTATGAGCGATACTTCTTTCACTGACATCATTTTTAAGAAGGTAATTATCATTTACCCTAAGAGTATCCAGTGCAATTTTTATACGTCTTTCTATTTGGTATTTTTTCATGATTTACTCCAATCTGTTGGAAATTATCTCTTATAATTACATGATCTTAATCTTAGAACAAAATTTCAACAATTACCTATTATCAACAAATATCCATCTTCCCAACTCATCCTTACATCCTGTTAATACTATTTTTTCTTTGACAAGTAACTCTATTACATTCTCAATATACACTTTTACCTCTGGATAAAAACTATAAATGATTTCTTTTTCGGTATCACTTAATTCATACCAATCATTTGAAGAAAATTTGCTTGGTGGTACAATACATGCTAGACCATAAGTTATACCTAGCTCATCTAAGAAAGTATATCCTTTGCAATACATATAATAAAATTCTTGGTATATATGAGCTAACTGATCAAAGTTCAAATTTTTATCTAAGCATTTTTCTAGCAATCTTATTAAGTTAATTGATTCATAAACTCCATAATCTACATATTGGTCAATAATTCTAAGTAGATTTCCTCTCGCATATTTATCTATATAGTCATCATAATATACGTATGTCATTATATTATCGTTATAGTAAATCCAATCTTCAAATTTATAAATACTGTTATTATTATAAATAAGATCGTATATCCATTGCTGAAGTTCATTTAGTTCTAATCTCATGTTAGTTATCTCCGTTAAATTTGAATTTTCGTTGTACAATATAGAATAAATGGTTTATAGTAATTTTTTTCTACTTCAACTAGTTAAATTGCTTATGCAATTTTTCATAATCTATTATATTCTCATTCTCACATATCCTAATAAGTTCATCCCTTACTTCCATTAAGGCAAAACCTAATAAATTTTGTCCCTTCCATAACACAGGATTATTTGCATTATCATGGTCTGCGGATAGACCTATCCCCCATATCTTATCATATGGACTTGCTTCTACAAGAATCTTATCCTTTGTTTCCATTAAGAATTGTTTTAGATTTCCATCTTGTAGAAACTTTGCTAGGTTACCATTTAATATAATACTTGGACTGTATTTTTCCCATTTGGTATTATCAAAACCCCTTACTTGTCTTCCAAGTTCTTTTATTTGCTTAGGATTTTTGTTGTTTAATATCTTATCTAATATTTCATGGTCATTAAATAATCTAGCCTTTTCTGCCATCATATATTGCTCCATACAACAATATGTATCTGTTTCAATCGTAAATGAACTTTTCCACCATTGGCTCATGCAACTCTTTATAATTTTTCCATCTGTAGAAGGCTGATGCCCCCAGAAAAAGATATATTTAAGCTTTTTACCTTTTCTAAAATCTTTCTGTATTCGCTGAAGAGTATATTTTAATTTACAATCCTTATCCCATAAAAGTATGTTGTTATCATAAACATCTTCATGTGTATCATTGTACCAACCAAGCCATCCCTTTGGTTCTGGAAACATATTTTCATACTTATTTTGTTCAATATCACTTAAGCTTGTATACCACTGATAAAAGTTATAAGCATAATCTTCACCATATCCCATACGCCATCCTATACTGTATCTGCTTATATGTGGATACATAAACCATAGTGGTGGCATTGGGTTATTTAAGCTATATATTTGTTTCATTGTCTTGCTCTCCTTTTCTCAACTAAAAGAGGACATATTGCTTTAACTTTGTCTATCTAATTATCAATTTTTCCTCCATTATATATCCTCATTGATTCTTAATCTAACTCAATTACAACAATTCCCTTATGAAATTTTAATAAACTAATAGATATTTCTACTCATTTCTATCACTCGCACATCTATAACCATATATTAGAAATGCCCCATCTTGTTCATGATAAAATATATTTAATTTATGTAATAATGCAATGAAATCTTTCGTTTCATCAATTATCTGATCCTCTACATATTTACCAATTTTCTTAGTATATCTCGGTCTAACTTTTACCCATTCAATAGCATGATATGGTCTCATTGTCTCTTCACTCCAGTCACCCCAATACCATACATCACTATTAAATATCTATTATGCATTTCATTAATCTAACTGAACATAATATAAATATTAGATAACACATCTTATCAGCTATAATCAATTGTATAATAGAACAAGACAATATCCAATAAATATTATTATAATAGAACTGACTTGTTTACGCAATTCATCCTTAATCATTATGACGACTTATTAATTCTAGTATTATTTTTTACATATCTCTAATATAAACTTATTGATTATTTTTTGTTGACAGGCTAGTATTGATATATTTGATATATTGAATTTACTATTCACTAAAATTCCTATAGATTAATTGCCATATCTCATGTATCTCATTTTTGATGGGCTGAATATCAATATTAGATAGTTTCCCTTGATGTGCCAAGATCAGGACTTGATTTAAGTTCGTTCCTATCTTTGATAGTTGATGGGTATGCTCCTTTAAGCCCTCATAAATAGTAAAGGCTTGGAGGGATACATATTGGCTCATATTTTGCTTGTAAATTGTGATTGGTAATAGTACCACCTAATTTCAATTTGTAGGAATAATCCTTATGTGTCAATTGACACACAATGATATCAGCATAGAGCAAATATCATAACTTATTATTACTACATGAAACAGCGAACTTACATCACTCTATAAAGTTCTTGATTTTTTCAATAAGGTATTCAGACAATTCAAGTGGGATTATATGAGCAGCTTCTACAGTTTCCTCATGATAATTTTTTATGTTTTCTCTAAAAACTTTACTTGACTCAAAAACATCCTCATAATCCTGATTCCCTATCATGTGATATATTTCATTTTCGAGTTTTGACAGCTGCACATTCACAGGTGGATCAATAAATTTAGGCATCTTATAATTGACTGACTTAGTCAGATTATGTTCTGTTATACTCATAAATAAGTCAATTTTATCTTTTGAAATTTTCTCAAAGCTTCTATTCTCACCTATCAACCACATTTTTGTCCATTCTTCAGATGCCCTTTTGATATCACCACTATATAAAGCATTTTGAAACTTTTCCATTCTATGAAATTTTCTTTCATCTTCCTTTACTCCAAATAAACCTGTTGAAATCAAAAATAATTTATCCACTTTATCAGGATATTGAATCGCAAATTCTAATGCTGTGTACCCACCTGCCGAGAGTCCTAAAAGATTAACTTTCTCAAACTTCATTTCCTCAACCAACATGTGTAAATCTTCATATAAGCTATAGTCTGAATCATTTTGTTCAGTTCTCCCTGAGAATCTAAAATCAAATTGTATAACTTGGTAATGAGTTGACAAATCGTTTGCTAGTAAGTTCCATATTCTTAAATCCAAAAATGCTGGATTCAATAGAATAATTGGCTTTCCTTCTCCCGTTATTGTATAATGTAATTTCAATCCTTCTTTTTCTATAAATTTAGCTATACTTTTTTTCATAACAAATCTCCTTTGACTATTTCGGGCTATTTTATTAACATATTCATTCTACCAATAGAAAAAGGACATCTAGTATGTCCTAATTATAAATTTTATTCATTTTTTTCATCTTATTTCTTACATGTTCCTTTAGAATTTCTGGTTCAATAACTTTTACATCATCTCCAAATGAAAGAATCATAGAGATTAACCACGAATCTATCTTTAAGTATGTCACTACAGTTACATTTTCTTCTGTAATCTCAGTAACTTCATCAACATTAAAAATATCAACTACTCGATAATAAGCTTCTTTATTAAATCTGAGCACTTTCTTTACACCATCTCTCCTTGTAGATTCAACCCTTTGAAGAGATTTATAATCTCTCAAATCAAAATGTCGGTTAGTAATTTCCATAGTTGAAATTCTGTTCACTTTAAATGTTCTTATATCTTTTTTTTGCAGACAATATGAAAACATATACCATCTACCATGTCGCAGAACTAACTCATACGGTTCAATCTCTCTTGAAAGGCACTCCCCATTACTATTGTAATACTCAATACTCAATATTCGAGATTGTCCAATTGCATCTGAAATTAGATTAATTTTTTCTTGAAGTTTTTCATCCTTATTCCATGGGGTAATGTCCACTTTCACTTTCGCATATTCAGAGTTAGCAACAGTGATTAGTGCCGATTCAAGCTTCTCCCACAGACTTTCTAATGACTTATTACTATATACACTACTTAAACTATCTAGCATAGATTTAAGCAGATTAACTTCTTGCGTAGACAACAATTTAGTATCAAATTTATATGAATCAAGTATTCCATAACCTCCCTTTATACCCTTCTTCGAAAAAACAGGAACACCTGCCATATTTAGGGTTTCTATATCCCTTTGAATTGTTTTAATCGACACTTCGTGCTTCTCTGCTAAATATTTAGCTGTTACTAACTCTTTATTTAGCATTATATTTATAATCGATAACAATCTATAAATCTTCATAAACTCTCCTTTCAATGTGAAAATATCTCCATCAAATATCATTGTTGAGTACTTAGAGATCCACTTTCTAAGTAGATATGAACGATATTTTCTTATATATTATTAAAAAACGAGAGCAGCTGATAATTACCAGAAGTTCTCGTTTTCACTTTTAATTTTACTTAAAATCCATTATAAGTCCTGTAAAACCTAGCTTTCCTCACCAATTTCTTCCATTTGGTATGGTGTTTGCTGATATACATAATAATTCAACCAGTTTGAATATATAAGATGAGCATGTGCTCTCCAAGATACCATAGGATATTGATTTTCATCATCATATGGGAAATAATTCTTAGGCAACCTAACATCTACCCCTTTTTCCTTATCTCTAAAATACTCTTGTTTTAGAGTTAATGGATCATATTCTGAATGTCCTGTAACAAATACTTGTTTTTTATCCTTGGACATTACAATATATACCCCTGATTCATTAGATTCAGATAAAAGTTCTAGATTAGAATTATTAATGATATCTTCTCTTCTAACTTCTGTATATCTTGAGTGAGGAACAAAAAAATCATCATTGAACCCTCGTAACAATTTATAATTGGGCTTTAGTACATTATGTTTAAATATACCAAACATTTTATTAGTAAGCAGATGTTTGTTGACACCATAATGATAATAAAGACCTGCTTGTGCTCCCCAACATATGTGAAAAGTTGATGTTACATTAGTTTTGGTCCATTCCATTATCTCTTTCAATTCACTCCAATATCCTACTTGTTCAAAGTCCATATGTTCAACTGGTGCACCAGTTATTATCATACCATCAAATTTTCTATGTTTTATCTCCTTGAAGATTGTATAAAAACTTAGTAAATGCTGATGTGATGTGTTTTTTGACTTATAGGACTCAGGATGCAATAGAGTAATCTCAACCTGTAAAGGTGTATTACTGAGCAAACGTAAAAGCTGAGTCTCCGTAGCTTGTTTTAATGGCATTAAATTAAGTATAGCAATCTGTAAAGGACGTATATCTTGACGCATCGCTCTATCTTCATCCATCACAAATATATTCTCTTGCCTCAGTACTTGTTTTGCTGGTAAATTATTATCAACTTTAATTGGCATTTTCAATCACCTTTTCTAGTAGTAGTAATATAATCATTAATATTAAATTAATATAATGAAGTCAAAATCATTTATTAATTCAATATTATACTACAATAGGCTAAAAAACAAAAGGTGAAATGAACTTTTATACTAATACGTTATAGTTAACTGTGGACTATTTGTATCTTCTCTACTATCAAAAACAATAATATCACCTGATATAGTTTCATCTTTGAAGTATAATGTTATTACTTTATCACCTTGTAATTCACTATTAACAAATTGAGTTACATCAAAAGTATACCATTTGTTTGATTCATCAATATTTAATGTAGTAATTTTCGTAGTCACAGCAGGTTTATTATTATAAGATATACTACTTTCATTCCATGAATCATCTATTACAGCATAAATAGATACTGGTACAACTCCTGTTACTTTAGTTGGATATATTTTCAGTTCAACACTTTTAGCATCTAAACTAACATTAGTCATATCGAATTTCATGATTGTTTCTCTATTATTATTATTAGAATCACCTTTAACTCTTAGTGCTACCGTACCATAATTTTGATCCCCATATTTACCATCTCTAACATAAGTATCTTCAGTAGGATTCAATGTTACCTGTGCAGGAGTTTGACCACTTCCAGAACCTTTTACTAATTCTACTTCTATGTTCTTACCGTCTACACAATCAAATTCAATTGTTGTCTCGTTATTAGAAGCTATAATTCTAGCATCATCAGATGGATTCTTAAGCTGCCATTCTCCTCTTAATGTAAGAGTTGCTATATTCTCAGTACTTGGTACTCTTATGGCATCAGAAGTTATTTCTTTATGTTTATTGAATTTCGGTAATCTAAGGTCTGGATCACTCATACTAAGTATTATTTCATCTTCATTAAGATCTTTAGTCATTACCATACAAGGCACACTTACATTTTTCAAATGTCCATGATTAATAATATCATTTTGATTCATTATTGCATATCCAGTAATACTTAAGGATGAATCAGTAACAATATGTGCATCGCTGTCTTTTTGTAGCACTTGATATGATGGATTACTTATAAATGTTTCCATCTGCTCGGGAGTAACTCCTAATTTTATTGCATATTCATAACTACTTCCATTAGGACTTGTCCCATGATTAATCCAAGCTGTTGTGTAATTCCCTGATGTATCTAATGAATCTCTATTATCTCTAGAATTTTGAACTCCTCTTTGTATTACAAGGCCACTTGCATCTGGTAGATAATATCCATTATTGTACGGGTCAATTAGCCAAGCTGAATTATTGGTAGTTACTTCTTCTGAATAAGTGTCGCTAATAATCTCGTTATTAGAATTATACCAAAATGGCATTGTACTAGTATTCATATAAGATTGGAATAATGTTGTTTCAGTTGAATTAATACTATCGTCATTTTCTATGTCTGAACCTAAACATACTATCTTATCTCCTAAGAAGAAGACTGATTTATTAGCTCTAAAACTTGTGTCATCATGAATATCATGTAATTTCATTCCGAAAACACCATATTGATTTTGTAACGTACTTCCACCTACAAAAGTTTGATCACTAAATCTTCTATGATTTGCATGACTACCAGTAAATATAAGTTCTGATAAAGGTAAATGCTTTGTAGTTGCACCTGGCCATCTATTCCAATCCCAACCATTATCCAGATTATATCCACTTTCTATTGTACCTATTGGATTACCGCTACCATTGATTTGAATACTTCCATATGACTGATATTTACCATATACATTTTCTTTTAACTGAGTTAAAGTCTGAGGATCAAATTTGTTAGATGATTCAAAATCCCATACATATTGGCTATATCCTTTTACTGCTACCATAGCTTCGCCTTGTCTATTAATTGCTAACCCTGAATATGGATACATCCATGTACCTTGTGGTGTATTTTCAGCTTGATAACCACTTTCAGATAATTCAACTGCCAATTGTAATCCACCCATAGTATTTAAGTAATGAACAGAATACGTATTAGCTAATGGAAATAATCCTTCTTTTAAATATGAAGAATCTGGTTTCCATAATTTCATGAAAGCTGATGCCATCTCTTCATCAATACCATTAGAAGAAAGTGCCATGTACGCATATGCTGGAACAAGTTTTGCAACTACTCCAGTAACATCTGGTAATCTACCACTAGCCCCTGCTGGTACATTATATTCATTTGCATAGATACGTGCATTTAATAGAGAATTCTTAATATTATTAGTACTCATTTCTGTTAGAGCAAAATTTGTATCACTTAACAAATAAGCAATTAATGATGCCATATGAATACCATTAACACCATAAGCAGAAAGATAAGTACCTCTATGATGATATAATGAATAATCACTCTTAATTGTATCAGAATATCCTGGTGCAATTGTAAGCGCTATATTATAATAATTGACTAACCCTTTCATATAATGTACCTTCTCTGGAGTATCTTCCATGATAAGTACATATAATAGGTTATACATGAATTTTGTTCTTAATTCATCTGAAGTTACTTCTTCTTGGTCTATATCTTCTTCAAATGTTTTACCAAAAATAGTTTGCCAAAAAATTGTAGCTCTTTCTCTTTCAAGCCTATTAGTTGCTGCTAATTCATCTTTCATCAAATAAATAGCATGGAAATACCCATTATGTTTATTTGTTTCATGGTCCATTGTTCCAAGTCCGCTACCATATGCCCAACCTTGGTCATTCATATAATCTAACGTATCCAAGAATTTATCTTTACTTGAAACATTTCCATTTATTTTATAATCATACACTAACGGTAATAAAACAGCTCTACTTACATCTACACCAAATTTCATTAAATGTGGATCACGAGATGAAAAAAGTGGTTCTCCTGTAATTCTGCCATCAGGATGTTTTACAATACTTAATTTATCATATGCTTGTAATCCCTCTGTTATAAATTGTTGTAAAGCATTATTTCTAATACTTAATGGCTCTTTAGTCAAATCAATATTTTCACCAAATATCCATTTTTCATATTTTGCTTCGATATCATTAAAATCATTAATTTGTTCCTGAGTAATCTCTGTCTCTTCTGGCAAAGATGGTGTCAACCCACTATAATAATAAGCCATATCCCAATACATAGCTGTTTCAATATCTGATACACCTACCTTATGCATTTGATAATCTGCACTACGACTTTTTGGCATTTCGTTAACAAATTCAACAATGTCAAAATACAGACTTCCTGCTTCACTAGGTGCAACTATATCCATGATTTCTACTGAATCATTGTCATTTCCACTATAATCTGGGTTATCCCCTTCTTGTCTAAACTTAACCCATACTGCTCTCCATCCTTTAAAATTAATATTTACATCAAATTTATAATGAGGATTATCCACATCTAAAGTAGACACTACCCCAAATTTAAAAGTAACCTTATCATCAATTGGATTTTCATTATATATCCATATTTTCATTCCACCTCTGCTCTTAGCTCCTGCTTCGCAAAGATATAACGGATTATCTACCCTTAATTTTGAATCCGATACAAAATTCCATAGAAGTGAATTAGTCCCATGTTTATAATGATTATTTGTTACTTCAACAAAACCCCCATTAACCGTTTGCCAATTAACTGGAACATTGGCATTTTCAAAATCTTCACATCTTGAATAATCATCATCTGCTGCCATTACCTTTATTGGCTCGCTATATGCTAATGTACCTACCAACATAATTAAAGCCATAAAAACTCCTACCATTTTCTTCATATAATTTTCCTCCCAAGCCTATAATTTTTATGTATCTATATGTGGAATAAACTGTGGAAATAGATAATTTGCAAATATAGATTTAATCACTTAATATTTTTATGTTCCTCCTTTCTACTTATCCATTTCTAAATACAGTTCACATATAAGCTAAGTAACAAATAACTGTATAACCTTCCCCATAAACAATTAATATGTATTTGTTTCTATTAAAAAATAATTATTTTATATTGAAATATTTATATTTAATATTAGAACCTCGCTTTATTCAAGTAGTATTATATACTTTCAGAAATATTTTACACAACCATAAAATATTAATATTGTTGTTACATCTTAATATCTTATAATTATATAACAATATTAAAATTTTGATATATGGTCGAATTTGAGCAATTACATTCCTGTGATTTTACTCTAATAGTACTTTTATATAAATACTATATTAAGAATATATATTATTTATCATCTTGACATCTACATAAAAGTATATTATACTACATTACATCAGTAATGCAGTATGGAGGTGAAAATAGTATGAAATTGTCCCAGGATAGTTTAAAGCCTATATATATACAAATTGCAGAAGGTATAGAAGATGATATTCTCAATGGTATACTCAGGGAAAACAAACAATCTTACTCTCAATATCAAATTGCCAAACAATTCTGTATTAACCCTGCAACTGCCGCTAAAGGTATTAATTTATTGGTTAATGAAGGAATCTTATATAAGAAAAGAGGTATGGGTATGCATGTATCAGTAGGTGCTAAAAAAATGATTCAAACCAAAAGAAAAGAACTATTCTATTCAACTATGTTAAAGAGTCTTCTTATCGAAGCAAAGAAATTAGGTATTAGTAAAGATGAAATCAAAGTAAAAATGGATAGTATTAATTTATAAATATAAATTTTAAAAATAAGGAGGTTATATTAATGCCTATTATTAATTGTAATAACTTAACAAAAAAGTATGAAAGCAAACTGGCACTTGATAATGTTACTTTTTCTATTGATGAAAATAAGATTATTGGATTAATCGGTAGAAATGGTGCCGGAAAATCTACGTTACTAAAAACTTGTGCTGGCTATATTAAACCATCCAGTGGAAGTATTACTCTTTGGGATGAACCAATATTTGATAATCTTAATGTTTTATCTAGATTGATCTTCATTGATGAAGAAATTCAATATGACACTACATTAAAATTAAAGGATATTTTAACACTAGCAAAGGTTTATTATGAAAATTGGGATGAAAAATTAGCTCTTAATTTATTGCATTACTTTGAACTTAATAGTAAATTAAAATATGCTAAACTATCTAGAGGTATGAAAACACAATTTAATATTATCATGGGAATCTGTAGTCATATGCCTATTACATTATTTGATGAACCTACTCTTGGTCTTGATGCTGCTGTTAGAAAAGAATTCTATAATATATTATTAAAAGATTTCATTAATTATCCTAGAACAATAATCATATCTAGTCATATGCTACACGAATTAGAAAACTTATTAGAAGAAATAATTATAATAAAAGAAGGAAAGTTTCTATTACAAAAACCCATTGAGGTTATTCAAAATTATGGAATCACTCTAAATGGTTCTAGAGAAACTATAACATCATTTATTAGAAATCATAAAATTCTTTATAAAAATGAATTAGGTGATAGCATAACAGTTGGAATAGAAAATACTATATCTGATAAAGATATTAAGTATTTGAAAGAAAAAGGTATTTTAATAAATAAAATAAACACTGAAGATGCTTGTATATATTTAACCAGCCATGGAAAGGAAGGTGAGTTTGATGGTTTCATCAGCTAAACGTTCTTTGAAAGGATTTCTATTAAATTCATTTATTGATTTTAAGCTTACCGCACTAATTGGAATATTAGTAACTTTTGGAATTACAATAATCAACCATATTATATTATTGTCTTCCCTTAATTCAACTGCTGATACAGTTTGGCAGTGTAATACAGTTGGAGTTCTTACATATGGTTATATATCTATGGTTATCACATTTTGCATTGCCATATTTGTTACTACTAATAACACTGAATTTGGTAGATCATTTGTTTTTCCATTAAATAGAAATCTATATGCTATAGGCAATTTTCTATTTATTGTAATTGGTTCATACGTTTTAATGGTACTCACATGTGCTCTTCAAATAGTTGAAATAATTATTAATATAATTTCAGGCAAACTATTTGATAACTTTTACACGATCCCACTCATTAATGTAAAATCATTTTTACCTGGTTTTTTCATTTCACTTAGTTATATGATATTTATTGTATCATTTATATATTTTTTATCTATGTTTTTTCATAAATATAAATTAGTTACGTCTATTGTAATACCTTTACTAATTGCAACAATATATTTTTCTCCTGACATAAAAATTATATCAATGGATATGTATTCATCAATTTTTCATGACCCATCACTAGGATATCTTCTGCTAAAATTATGGGTACTAACGTTAATTTTTCATATAATTGCCTACATACCATTAAAAATTAGGGAGGTTATAAAATGAGAAATAAAATTATTGGTTTATTTCTACTATCATTACTTATCATATGTATGCTAGCAGGACTTATTTCATATAGTAATAAAGATTTAACTAGTTCACTTAAAAAATATGATATAGATACTAACAATACTTTTTACATTAATGCTAATAATTGTAATTATTACCCTATTAAATGGGATAATGATTATGTTGAGGTATATTCAACAACCCTATTTAATGTTATTTATAAAAATAAACCTTATACTATTGGCTGTGATGATAACAAACTTAATTTAGAAAAAACTATTTGTAATAGAATTTCTTTTTTAGGTATATCAACTTGGTCATCCTTAAAACACATAACTAAATATATAACCAATGATACTCAAGTATTGTCTAAAAGAATCGATTTTATAATATACTATCCTAAAAATATTGATATTAAGTTTACTGGCAACAAAACAGAACTCAAGTTTTAATTTTTGAAATAATAAATGTTTCATAAAAAAAGACTGTCTCATATTATAATATTAAACTTATTATGAGACAGCCTTATACAATTATGGCAATAAATCTAATACGCTTTATTTAATATATCAACAACTGCTTCTTTACTTACATTTCTAGAATTAACTATAGCAGCTCCATCATTTATAGCATTTTCAACTATTTTCTCAAAATCATCTTTTGAAACTTTCACGTCTCTAAGGCGAGTAGGTAATCCTCCTACTTCATTTAATTTATCTAACATATTTCTGATTTCTTCAATACAACTTTTCCCACGATCTTTAATTGGGATTTTAGATGTTTCATCTATACCAATAAAACATTGTAAAAGTTCACCATAAAGATTACCAACAGCATCATAGTTATATTCCATACAGTAAGGAAGTAAAATAGACATTGCATATCCATGGGGTACATGACAGACTCCACCAATTGCATGACCTATAGCATGAACAATACCAACCATAGAATTAGAGAAAGCTGTACCAGCCATATATGATGCATTAGCTAAAGCAAGCCTAGCATCTTCATCTTTACCATCAATTACTGCTTTTATTAGATTGTCGCAAATGAATTTTATAGCTCTTATAGCAAACACATCACTTATTGGATTCTTTTGTTTACATGTATATGCTTCAATAGCATGAACTAAAGCATCAAAACCAGTTGCAGCTGTTAATTTTGGTGGTAGTGTCAATGTCATTCTCGGATCCAGTATAGCTACATCTGGTACTAAATTATATGAGATAAATTCCATTTTTACATTTTTTAATTTATCAGCTATTACCGCTACTAAAGTTGCTTCTGAACCTGTTCCTGAAGTAGTTGGTATCATAATCGACGGTACAGTTTTTCTTTGTATAATCCCAAGTCCCATTATATCTAATAAATTATTTGCTCCCGACGATAGTGTCAGATTAACTCCTTTGGAAGTATCTAGAACCGAACCGCCTCCAAGTGCTATCAAGCAATCGCATTCATTATCTCTATATATACTAGCAATAGCATTACACACTTCTACACTAGAATCAGCTGGTACATCATCATATATAAGAGGCTTATCTATATCCCCTTCTTTTAAGGCTTTTAATAATATATTTACATGACCAAATTTAACTAGCATCTTATCAGTAATAATAAGCGGGTTCTTACACATCATATTATTAAGTTCATAAGCTATATGATCAATAGCATTTTTCCCTGAAAGTAATTTCCCACGATTTTGATATTCAAAATACTCTGAATTCATATTCTCTCTCCTCCTCCCTATTTTAACCC
This sequence comes from Vallitalea sediminicola, assembly GCF_054408565.1. Lineage (NCBI taxonomy): Bacteria > Bacillati > Bacillota > Clostridia > Lachnospirales > Vallitaleaceae > Vallitalea > Vallitalea sediminicola. The sequence goes on along the minus strand of NZ_BTPT01000025.1, from coordinate 84,620 downwards.
GAATATGGCAGCTATATATATGCTACATGTATTAGAATTCAAACTAGGTTTCTCAACAATAATCTTTTTCCAAATGAATTTTGGAAATAAGTAACATTCACATATATAAAACATTCTAACTATTTTTAAAGTTTGAAATATATCACCTTTCACAATCATTCTATTCTGGGCATATGCCTTATCAAGCCCAATCTGCCCTGTAAATATTTCATATACTATATTTGTATATTTGAAGATTATTCTAATATCAGTTTTCATATCATCTTGATATTTCTTTTTCAATAAACTGTTTCCCTGTTTGACAAAACAGATTTTAGGTCCATTCTTATAAGTATCAATTACAATTGTGTAACCATCTTTCCATTTAATGATTTCTTCACGCGCATTTTTATCCATTCTGACTGTTGCTTGCAAACCTCTTCCTATAAACTTAGCTACAAACCAAATAATAATTTTTTTAATCCAAACCACCTCCCAAATTAATTTTTTAATGAAAATATGAATAACACTCAGATATAGAAATTTACAATAGAATAAAAAAAACATATAGTTGAAAAAAAGTTAGGTTTTATTTCAAATATATGTTTAATATGTATATTAATATGCGATTTTTTATAAGCAATATGTTCGGACGTCTATTCCTCTTAAGATTACCATATAATGGATTGTATGTCAATTAGCTATGTACTTTTCTATCTTATACTTATTAATGTTCTGCGATAAATACAAAACTTGCCAAAGGACTAAGCATACCCTCTTTTTTATAATTCTCAAGCATTACACATTGAGATTTTATCAGATTTTTCATCTTCTTTGGTATCTCGTCTATATCATCTACTTCATCTATAACATTATTTAACACATAATCAACTTCCCATTTACCATCTTGTAAATCTTTTGTATAAACTGATTCTGTTTGTATTACATTCCAACTGGATTTATTCATTAGTTCTGCAACATCATTTTTAGTAAATAATGTTCTTATATTAGATACACTACCTTTTTTAAATATTTCTAATTGAGCTTGTATCATAACCGCTAATAAATGAGCATATTGTTTCATATCTACAATAGATACATTACTTTCTGCGAAACATAACTTCCTGCCATAATTTTTTATCTTCTTGAATACCTTCAATAGTTCTTCCTGTGAATTAAAGTACCAGGAACAATGAGATAAAACTATTACATCATACTCTTCTTCCATTAGAATATCATCCAATAATATATCAACTTCAAAATCAATAGATATACGAGAACCTAGTTCAGACTCCAGTAAATATCTAGTTGAATCACCTACTGTTATAGGCCTACCATAAGTAGGACTTGCAATATCAATACCATGTACATGACCGGTATCGCCAACATAATGAGCTAATACTGCAGTAGTATCCCCTTGACCACATCCTATTTCAAGAACTTTATCTCCTTCTTTTATACCCATTGATTCTACTAATTTTATTCTATGTTCTGTTTGCACTTTTTGAATATCAGGATATATTTTTGTTACAGCCATACAATTAAGAATCTTATTTAATATATTATCTGCCATGAATACCTCCAATAAAATTATTATTTCTCTACTTGCTTATATGCTTAGTTGTTTCCCTAATTACTACAGAAACCGGCATTACTATTGAATTTGGAACTTCTATATTCCCTTCGATACATCCTATTAGTAACTTGGATGTTTCTACCCCTTTAGTATATATATCTTGTCGAACTGTGGTTAATGCAGGGATTGTATAATTAGAAAAGCTTAAATCGTCAAATCCAATAATAGAAATATCATCAGGTACATTCTTACCGAACTGGTGTAAAGTCTTTATTACACCATAAGCCATGATATCTGCTACAATAAATAGGGCTGTAACATCTTTATAATCTTTTATAAGACGATACCCAATATTGATACCACCTTTAATAGATACCTCTTCTTCGATGATAGGACAATTTTTAATATCTATCCCTTCTTGAGTTATTGCACTAGCAAATCCTTTATACCTTTGTTTATTTACTGGAGAATAATCAAGTATTGCTGTACCTATTGCAATATTAGTATGTCCAAGAGATAATAAATGTTTTGTAGCAAGGTATGCCCCAAATTCATCATCGATACCTACATTGATTACATCTTTTCTTTCATGATCATAAGAGTCTGTAGTTACAATGGGAACTTCAAGGGTGTAGACTTTATCCCAAAAGTCCTCTTCATAACCACCCAATATAGCAATACCATCAATCATTCTTTTATTTGTCAATTCAATGGCTTGTTCAGCAGAACTAATACATGCGATTAAAATATCATAACCCAACATCCTTGCACTATATTCTATTCCACTAATAATCTCACTATAATAAGGATTCTCTTTCAATATAGTGCCAGGAATATTATTCTCATAAACCTGAGGTATAAAAATCCCAATAAGATTAGATTTTCCTTTTGATAAAGTTCTTGCTGTCATATCCATTCTATAATTGAGTTTTTTAACAGCTGAAATTACTTTATTTCTCGTTGCTTCTGTTGTCTTATGATCATTGTGGTTCAATACATTGGAGACTGTTGCTACAGAAACACCTGCATACTTTGCCACATCTCTCATAGTTATCTTTGCCATTGCCATTCATCACCTTTATCTTAGATATTTTTTATTATAACGTTAAATATACTCTATAGCAATAGTTAATCGGTATACTCTATACTATCTTAATATATAAACAATTGATACTATAACAATTACAAATAATTTAACCGATTAACCTTGCTATTTTACTGCTTTTGTTTTATAATAATAGGGATATTTTAGAAAGGGTGTACATTATGAAGTTACAAAAAAAGCTATTCATACTTATTCTATGTATAACTATTTCATTAACTTGTTGTGGAAATTCTTCACTATCCAAAGATTGGTTTGATGATGCAGTTATCTATGAAGTTAACTTAAGACAATACACCAAAGATGGCACAATATCCGCTTTCAGAGAACACTTACCTCGCTTAAAAGAATTAGGAGTAGAAATCCTATGGTTTATGCCAATTTATCCAATCTCAGAAGTAAAACGTAACGGCACCTTAGGTTCATACTATTCTGTACAAGATTACAAAGCAGTCAACTCAGAATTTGGTACTTTTCAAGAATTTAAAGACCTAGTAGAAGAATGTCATGAAATGGACTTCAAAGTTATTTTGGACTGGGTGCCTAATCACACTGGATGGGATAATCAGTGGATCTATGACCACCCTGAATGGTATACACAAGTTAATGGTCAAATCATTCATCCTGCTGGTACCAATTGGACAGATGTTGCTGACTTAAATTATGACAATCTGGAAATGCAGGATGCAATGATTGATGCTCTTAGCTATTGGGTTACAGAAGCAGATATTGATGGCTATCGTTGTGACGTGGCTGGAAGAGTTCCTGTAGATTTCTGGGCAAAAGCAATTACAGCATTAAATTCAATAAAGCCTATGTTTATGTTAGCTGAAGATGGAAGCAATATGAGTCTTCTGTCAAATGGTTTTAAAGCAAATTACGGATGGTCCTTATTTGGAACTATAAACAACTCATCCGGGGGAAATGGATATGCATCCACCATTAAAAGAGAACTTCTAAAAATACCAGTGATTTATCCAGATGGTACATTACCCATGAACTTTATAACCAATCATGATGAAAATTCATGGAATGGTACAACTGCTGAACGATTAGGTGATAGTGTAGATGCTATGAATGTACTAATATTTACTGCACCAGGAATTCCTCTTATATATTCAGGTCAGGAAGCATCACTTAATAAACGTCTTGAATTCTTTGAAAAGGATGAGATTGATTGGTCTGATTTGTCAAAGCAAGATTTTTACAAAAAGCTTATAAACCTAAAAAAAGAAAATCCAGCACTTTGGTACAATAACACCCAAGGTAAAATGACTTTTCTAAATACCTCAAACAATCATGTATTGATTTACATAAGACAAAAGGACGACAATACTGTTATAACAGTTATAAACCTATCAAACGAGACTGTTAATACCACCTGTGATTTTGGAGATTATGCAGGTGAATATATAGAATATTTTAGTAATGAAAAAACTTCATTGTCAACACAATATTCTATTGACATAGCACCATTCTCCTTCTTAGTTTTTACCAAGTAATAATTAATCCCAAATGATTCATTACTAGCTATTTGGACTTCATTTGTGTTCTTTAAAAAAAGGGCAGCCTATTTCATTCACTAGGCTGCCCTTTATTGACTATTTCAATCTATTCTCAAATATTTTCACATTTCCTGCAGTTACTTCAAACGTACCTGTATCTTTATACTTGGTAGTATTTTTCCCTTCCATCGCATCAAATAAGATTTTAATTGCAATATCTCCCCAAGTAAAATTTCTCTGTGCAACTGCACAAGTTATTATTTCATCAACTACATCTTGTTTTAGAGCTTGTATGTAATCAATAGTGACTATTTTCTTATCTACCTTATATTTTCTTACGTACTCAGCATACCTTTTACCCCAATCATTGTTGGTTGAATAGAACAAATCTACATCTGGATATTTATTCAACATATCTTTAATAATTTTTTCTGTATCCGCTTTGTTAGGTATACTTGGTACAGGAACTTTAATTACTTCAATATCAGAAGTTGCAACTACTTCTTGTTCAAATCCCTTACCCCTATCAATAATGGAACTAATATGAATATCATTCCATTCTCCAAGTATTACTTTTCCCTTACCACCTAATAATTTTACTACAACCTCTCCTGCTTTTTTACCAGCATTGACTCCATTTGTTTCAATAAGTGCTTCATAATCAACACTCTCAAGAGGAGAGTTGAGAAGTACAACTTTTATTCCTCTACCGATAGCTGTATTAAGCTGTTCTTTTATTTTTGGAGTATCGATAGGACTAATGATAATACCATTATAGTTAGCACTTAAAATATTGTCTAATATCTCTTCCATCTCTTTTTTGCCATTTTCTCGTGTTTTTGGTGCAAAGAAATCAACATGAGCATTGTATAAACTTGCAGTTTTTTTAGTTTCTTTAACAGTTGAATTCCAGAATTCACAATCCAAATCATAGACTAAAGCAAATTTCACTTTATTTTCTTCTTGATTATCTATTTTTATTTTCTCAAAATCATTATTTATACCTTGAACTTGTTTATAAAGTTTTGTAGATATATCTTTTACGACATTAGTAGTATTAGACTGTGATAATGTTAAAGAAGCCAATTCTTCAGTAGTAGCAGTTGATTCTTCTATTACTGAAGCCATATTTTCAATAGCCGCAGCAAAATTATCTTTGGACTCATCCAATTCCATAAATGCATTTCCAAATTTTGTTTGCCTATTAATGAATGTGTCTATAAAATTATTAATGGAATTAAAAGATTCAATAACTGTGTTTACTGCTTGATTCTCTTCTTCAAAAACACTTTGTGACTGATCAACGATAGTCTTCAGATAATTGAGTTCTTCTGTTATATTTATTATCATTTCATTAATGTTAGCACTAGCTTCCCTACTTTGATTAGATAATCCTCTTACTTCATCAGCAACCACTGCAAAGCCTTTTCCAGCTTCTCCAGCTCTAGCAGCTTCAATAGCTGCATTTAAAGCTAATAGATTAGTTTGGTCAGCTATATCATATAGTACATCTGTTATGTTTTTAATGTTAGAAGTTTTTTCAACCAACTGGTATATTTCTTCTATTATTTTATTAATGACTTCTTGATTTTTCTTGCTATGCTCAGAAAGATTTTTAACTGTTATATTACCTTGTCTACTTGTTTCATACATTTTATCCGCTTCATCTATAAGCTCTTTTGACATGCTGTTTAACATATTCAATTTATTAGTCAATTCTTCGGTTAGGTTTACACATGAATCAATATCATTTGTTTGATTTACTGAACCACTTGCTATGTATTCAGATGCTTGAGAAATATTATTTGAAGTATCTATTATATTGTTAAGAACTTGATCTAACTGATGTGCAATATTATAAACATCTCTAAACTGCTCATCAAATTGCAGGAAATAATTTTTTAGGTTATTGTAAATAACCCTAACATTTGTTTCAATAATCCCATCGTCATCTAATTCATCTTCAAAATTCCAATCAAGTATTTTATTTGTCAAAGAATCATCTTTTTCTTTTACTTTGAATACGAACTTTCCAGTAATAATAACCCCTGCAAAAGTCCAAACAAAAAGTATAACATAAATAAATAACGGTGTGTCAACGTGAAATACACTTAATATTATTAGCATAGTTATTGGTATTAAGTGTATGACGTACGCAATAAGCCACTTGATTTTACCATTCATAAATCTCCATCTCCCTATAATGTAATATGTACAGCACATTGAAAATAGTAATAAACATTTGTACTTTATGTCAAACAAAGTTATTATTTAACAGCTATATTGCATAAAATTTTATCATATCAATGTTGTTCTGTCAAATAATTGAATATTAAATTTCTTTTGTTTTTAATGTCTTTATTCTAGTCATACATATATATTGATCTTAAACATTTATACACCCATTTCAATCCCATAAACTTTGAATTCCATACTCCATTCATACTTATCGCTTTTGTCATTTTCTTCTTCATTCTTTATATCATACTTATTATCAATAGCTATAATACCATTTTCGTCTAATACCCCACTGTCACATATAGTCCCTCTGTGTCCTCCTACATCCAAGAATAAGTCTAACGTTTCAATTTGCTTAGTGATTTCATCATGTCTTATAGTCCATGTTATTTTATTATTTTCTTTATCCCTATCTACCGCCAAACCAAATGTACCATCAATATCTGCGATATCTTCTTTGGTATCCTCTAATTCTATTGTACCTATTACTTTTTCTTTTTCCTTAATTATCAATTCTACCTTTATTTTATAATTCTTATCAATCTTGTAATAAAAACTGTGACTAAAATCATCGTTGTAAGTTAGTGATATAGTATTACTCGTAATCATATAACACCTATTATCTTCATGTGAATATTTCTTAACTTTCGTATTTTTACATGCTACAACTAAAATAATAATCATTAGTAATACTACTGTAAAATATTTATTTATTTTTGTCATCTATTCTATCCTCACTATTTTATAATAAATAATTAATTAATTTAAAACAAGACAAACCATAAAAGAAATCAAAATAGTACTATACTTGCTTAATAATATCCATATAAATCCCCAAATCAATTGATAACATTCATAATACTAATAACATGAACATCCTCTGAATAAGATGATTATTATGAATACTATTAAACTCAATATGAGTAAAGCTTTTCCAAAATTATTTATACTTGTATTATTCCAAACAAAAGCCAACATTACTACTACTATTATATTAACTATAGGTATAGCTAACAATATTAGTATTATTATCCATTCACCCAAGGTTACATCTTCAGTTCCATTATATACTGCTGAATTCCCGATAGAACTGCTGGAATTAATAGTATCCTCCCTTTTTTTGGCATCCTTCAATGAACTATTACAAATTGCACAATAAATTGCAGACGAACTATTAATTTCACCACAGTTTTTTCATATTTTATGCCCCATATTCTCACCCCATTATAATTAATAATTCATCAAAAAATCCAATCAATCATTACAATAAGCAAAGGTATTATTAAAAACAGAAGTATTAATATCCATAATAAAATTCGTCTTTTGCTACTAGATTTCTTATCTAATTCTTGTAATTGTTCATCTTCATAAGAATTACTATCTTCACTCATATTCTCTATTTCAATATCCCTATTATCTACCTCTTCATCACTTGAATAATCAATAATTTCTTTTGCTTTGGTTAATGCATCAACAGGTACATAGATATCTACTCCTTGATAATTAATACCTGTAGCTACCTGCAGATATTCTCCTGAACCTTTACTCTTATGAAATGTAGGTATGTCATAAGATTCTAATAATGATATTAGGATATTTGCTTCGTTAACTGATCCTACGTTTAATAAAAATTCAAAATTTTGATATTCAACTTTTTCTTTATCTAATTGATCTACGAGTTTAACATTACACTCTTTACACACCTTTACATTATCTTCATATTCACTTTTACACTTTGGACACCAAGCCATTCTTTTCACTCTCCATCTTATATTTAATACTTATTTTAATAGTATCATTATTTATGCGCAGTCATTAACTTGGAATATATGCTTGATAAATTTGTATCACTTTACCGTTCATTAGAACAAAGGTATAATCATCTTCAAAATCAGAATTTATTTCTTGATTTGCTTTGTCAATTAAATCATCCAAAGTACAATTAACTAATCCAATTGTTCCAGTAAAATATACTTGACAATCATTAGATATTTCTATTGTTATTACTTCACTTTCTGTATCATTTAAATAATACCCTGTTTTACCAATTTTAGCTTTAGCATCTTCTTTACTATAACCTTTTTCCTCTATTAGCATATTTATAGCATCCTTGCCATATAATATTTCATTTGGTCTAATATGTAATTTAATTATCTGGTCCTTTACTTCAATGCCTTTAACAACACCTGATAATATATCAATGTTAGGTTGATTAAATATAATATTTTCAACCCTATTGAGATTACTTTCTAAATCTAAGATTTCCTGCTCTATTTCATGCTCATCTAATTCATTAATTTGATCCTCTATACCTATTATATTCTCATTTACATCATCTTTATTGTTACTCATAGTTAATTTTATATTTTCTTCAATATCGTTAAATCTATTTTGAAGAACATTTATCTTATTAGTAATGTTAACTACGCATAGTATTAAGCCTATATTAATTATTAATAAAACACTTATCACAAAATACTTTTTCTTCATAATAAATCCCTCTCAATTACTTAAAATTTTTTTCTATTCCTGTTATTTCTCCATTTTTATAATAGTAGATAAATGCACCTTGATCTTTTATTTTAACAAAGATTCTCTTTTCATTATCTTCGCTTGGATTTGATAACACAGTCATTTCAATAATATCTTCATCATCAATTTTTTGTACATTGGTAAGATACTCACTCAATATACATTCTTGCTTTGTTCTTGTTAAATATGACTTAGGATAAATCATAGTCATAATACCTATTATTATGATTCCAATAATATTTGCAAAAATCATTGCTGTTCTGTCATCTCTTTTATAAACATATCTAAGATTAGTGATAAATGTCATAACTATAAATATATAATTAATTGAAATCATCATTCTTTCATTAATAATCTTGATTGAATAAAATAGTATAATATACAATACTATGAAAAATGAAAAATATAAATAAGTACTTTTCTTGGTTTTTTTCTCTAACAATGCTATTATAAATCCAACTATGATACAGTAAATATTGATGAATATAAAATCGTTTATATAATCAGTTTCTTCATATAGACCATATTCAATTATAATAATAGCTGGAATCAATATAAATATTATACCTAATATCTTTCTATGATTCTCAAATATTTTTAACCTAATTAGGATACAGCTAATTAAAATTACTCCGAACAAAATTATTACAAGTAAGTCCATAATTACTCTCCTAAATCTATTTCAGAAATCTTTATTCCATCCACTTCTATTACTTGTAAATCATTTGACTCAAACCAGAATATATCACCTATTGAATCACATACAGCTATAGTTTTAACCGTTCCCTCTTCTTCATGCGGGAACAAGTTACCCCCAAAGAAGCTTGGACGAACAGCTTTATATGCTCCCAGTCCAGTTCCTAATACTATATATTTTTTATATGTATTTCTATCTCTAACAATAATCATAATAACATCTCCTATAATAAATATTTATTTAACAATTAAATAGTAATGTTGGCTAATATTTTTTACTTCTGCATAGTATAATCTGCCAAAACTTTTGCTTTCATCGATTTCTACAGAATAATTACAGATAGGTAATAAATTGTATTCTATAACCCCTGTTTCCTCATATAATTCTCCTAAATTCAAGTGTCAGACATAATCATTCAAAATCCCTATATAATAAACTTGGTTGTATACCCTTGTTATTTTGGTATTTTCCACTTGTATATTTATCATAATCACCATCAATAGTGTGATAATATATTTGACAGACTTCTACTTCTGGATAAATTCAATTGTTCTTCATTATATGGTTCTATAAAAATATCTTTTCCTAATCTGCTGCTTATTTTCTGTCCAGATAATATCATACTATTCTTCTCCTTTATATACAGTACTATTATAAATAAATATAGTATATCACAAAATAATTACCACATATATAGGAATTATTTAATATCACTATTCTTATATATTAAGACTTGAAATCCAATAAACTATAGTAGATACAAGGATATTTAACTATCCATATATTATCCTTCCTATATTCCCGATTAACTCAAATATAATATCAATCAATTTTAGGCTGATTGATACTATATAATAATAACCATATTTCTATTTCATATCAGGCTGTTTTCTATGTTTAGTACCTTGTTCGTAAGCATATGCCGTTTTTATTAATATACCCTCACTAAACTTAGTACTAGTTATTGTCAATCCAACCGGTTCACCAGATTCTCTATATCCTGCTGGCACAGTGATTGCTGGATAGCCTGCTATAGGGTAAATACCAGATAGATAATTATTAAGAGATATTAAAACATCTACCTTATTATCTTCTAGTGCTTCATCTATTGCTGAACTGGTATTTAATCTATTATGTGATAAAAATTCAATATTTTCTTCTTCTGTCATAGTAATATCTCTTGCTTTTTCAATAAAATATTGACCATAGTAAGCTCTGTTTTCTAAATCTCTGTTATTAAATCCTGTTATTTCTTCTATAGCCTTAACAGGAGCATTATCCCCTATTTCATTTAAGTATTTTTCTACTCCAGTTTTATATTCATAAGCCATTATATCTACATGCTCATCTACTTTAAAAGCTTTTTCATCTAGTTCAATATTTTTTACATCCGCTCCCAGATTAATCAATTCATCTTTGATTCTATTAATGTTGTCATTATCATCATTACGATAACTAGAAGTTACTTCTTTATTTGTTACTATTCCTATACTCATACCTTGCAAACCATTTCCAACCAAATATTTTGAATAATCAGTTTTACTTGGTGCATCACTAGTAGCAATATCATTTTCATCTTTTCCTACTAATTCACCTAATAAAATAGCAGCATCTTTGACTGTTCGTGCAATAGGACCCGCTGTATCTAAGTCAATGGCAAGAGGAATAATTCTATCTCTACTCCAAAGACCTACGGTAGGTTTGATTCCTACTACGCAGTTTTGACTAGAGGGAGATATAATTGATCCTGCTGTTTCGGTACCAATAGCTAATGCTGCAAAATTAGCAGAAACTCCTGCTCCTGAACCAGAACTAGACCCTCCAACATCAAAATTACCATAAGGATTATGAGTTTGTCCTCCAAGCGCAGAATAACCATTCGATGAATCGATACTCATAAAATTAGCCCATTCGCTTAGATTAGCCTTTCCTAAAATGATTGCTCCTGCTTCCCTGAGTTTTTTAACAATATAAGCATCTCTATCACTAGATGAATCTTCTAAAACTTTGGCTCCAGCAGTATTATTAAGTCTATCCCCAGTTCCAATATTATCTTTCAATAATACTGGAATACCCTGTAAATTACCAAGCTTCACACCATTATTTTTCTTTTCATCCATTTCTCTAGCAATAATTATAGCATCTGGATTCAGTTGTAGAACCGTATTCAATTTATTATTATCCATTTCTTTAATTCTTTTAATATAGAATAATGTTAGTTCTTCATAAGTTAAATCTCCTGATTCAACACTTTTTTGTATCGATGTAATATCTGATTCAACAACTAATTTTTCAATCATTTTGTATCTTTTATCATCTAATTTATCTAGACTTGTATCAAATGCGGAAAAATCAAGAGATCTTTTTGCTGTGGTTTTAATATCTTTTTCTTGTTTCTCTACTTGCTTTTTTGATTGATTATTAGAATTTGATATCTTTTTAATTTGTGTATAGAGAATAACTGCTGCAACTGCTGCAAAACTAATTACTACTGCCATAATTGTCTTTAACGATTTCATAGTAACCTCCTGGTTATAAGCTTATTATTTCTTACTATTATTATCTCTTTTTTACAATAACGTATGCAAATAATTGTTGGCTCTATATCTATTCTTAAATTCAACGTATGTATAATGCTTTATAATAAGTATAATTACTTTAGCCAACTTCAATATCGTAATGATCTGTTTGATTATATTTTACTATTTTATATTCATCATCCATTATCTCAACTTCATTAAGACAAGTTGAATACATGAAATGATCTTCAAACAATTTTTCCAATGGTCTATTCTCAAAAAAACTCATAACAACTTTCAGTACTAGAGCATGAGCCACTATTAAAATATCTTTACCTTTATTGCTCTCAGCAATATCCAGAACTGTTCCTACGACCCTTTTTTTAAATTCACTGAAGCTTTCTCCTGGAAACTCTTTTACTAAGTGAGGTTTGTTCCAAAAAGTATCATACATCTCTTCATTATCTTCTTTTATCACTTCAAAAGTTTTACCTTCCCATATACCCAGGTTCATTTCCTTCAAGCCATCCATCTTGATTACTTCTATATTTCTATTACCAGCTATTATTTTTGCAGTATTATAGGCTCTACCACTGGAACTTGAATAAATCACATCAATATCAGTGTTCTTTAGATATTTACCTAGTTTTGTTGCTTGCATAATGCCTTTCTGTGTTAAATTGGAATCTCTACTACCTTGAACTTTTTTTATAAGATTCCATTCAGTTTCTCCATGTCTTGTTAAATATAATCTTGTCATTTTTTCCTCCAAATATTATTACATGCTAATTTATAAATAGGTACTAAGAACAATTTTTCATAAGATATCTAAATTATTTACTTACACTAAATTTATATCTTATGTAACCAATGTTGTCTTGATATTCAAATAAATTAAAATTGCCCTTCAAAATTTGATATATTTCCTTGAGAGTTTCATGTGACTTAGTTTTTTGATAAGAAAAAACTATAGTTCCCATATTCTCATTATTCAACACATCACGTCGAAAATCTCCTAATCTAGGTTTCATTACTTCTTTCCTTGTAAGAGTAATTAATTCCTTAACTTTTTCATCTTTTATATCCTTAACATCTTCCTTAATGAATTCTAAATCCACATAATTACCAGAATAAGGATTCGGAAACATTAAGTACGCATAGGTAATGATTTTCAAATAATCATTTGGATAGTATAAAAGGGTATAATTCTCATCACTCTTAATAGAACCCTCAGGATTAATCTTCACTCCTGTATTAACTGCGAATGTTGGTAATCCAACTTCACCTGCCCATCTAACAGCTATATCTTCTGTATCCGGATAATCAACAGAACCTTTAAATGGTATTTTATCTTTATAGATACGATACAGTATTGAAGCTATTACTTTTCTATCTATTTCTACCGTAAGCTCATCTTCCATTATATAACCATCTTTAACTAACCTATCAATCCTAAGCATTCTCTCTTGATGTGTATCCAAAAATGGAATCTGTTCACCATCACTACTAACAACTTTGCCTTCATTTAAATATTTATCTGAATCTTCATAAAGAGCTTCATATAAACACAGCATAAATCCTTCATTAGAATGCGCAAATACATGATCAAAAGAAGAATTCATAAGTCCATCTACATATTGACGTGCTTTTGAAAGAATAGGCTCACTCAATTTAACATAGACATCCTCATTTTCTTCAAAACTATTTTGTATATCTTCAGCAAAAACAGTTGATGTCATTAACATAAAAACAAATACTAAACTAATTATTGTAGTTGTCTTTTTCATTTATACTTCCCTCCGTAACAAACTAACTCAATTACTATTTTCTTGAATCATATTTTTTATAACTTGTTCCAACTTATTATCAACAGCTATTTCACCCTCAACCCCTTCAACGTGCATATTATATTTTTGATTCTGCCAATAATATGCTTTAATGGTTTTACCATCCTTATAAAATTTCAATTCATAATTAGCTTGGGGTCTTTTTGGTGTAATCTCTGTATCGATTTTACCATTATTTATTGTATTGATAATCTTAAATAGCTTCTGTTTTTTTGTAACCAAAACCTCTTCACCATTTTCATGTTTTTGTTCTTTTTCATTATATGTTATAGTAATAATCCCTATCTTTTCTGCTCCTGAAATTCCGTTCAGCATATTAATCCTAGATGGAACATTCAATAAGCAAAGAACTGCAATAACTATCATTAAAACAATTGGTATATTTAATAATTTCTTATTTAACTTCATCTTTTTCTCCTATATGAATATTTATCATTCTAGTATATTAATTAATAATTTTATTACTTGAGTAGACATATATAACCTATAACATTATACCATTAATTGCTAAGGTTAACAATTTATTATCTTTTTATATTTGGTTGGTTTAATTTCATATGTTAAAAGTAATACTTTCCTATAAAAATATAAGATACTAATGAAATAATATATCATTAGTATCTTACATTGTTTGATATTCACCTAAGCCTCATAGAATTCTAAGCTATTATAATATTTCGTCCATTACTTTTAGCATTATACATCTTTTCATCCATACATCTAATATAATCTTTTATGTTTTCTCCAGTATATTCAGCAACACCGCCACTAATTGATATGCTTTTTTCAAGAGGCTTTATCTTCAATCCAGCAACTTCTTGTCTACATTTTTCAGCTATCATATATGCTTCATTCACTGAAGTATTTGATAGTATGACCATGAATTCTTCACCACCGTACCTACCTATAACATCATCTTCTCTTACTATTTTCTGTAAACATTTGACTATCTCCTGCAAAGCACAATCCCCTTCAACATGACCATATGTATCATTAATACTTTTAAAATTGTCAACATCAAATAGTATTGCTGCAAAAGGAGTATTTTCTTTATGGAACAATTGCTCATTTTTTTCTAATTCTTTCATTAAATATCTATAATTATATATTCCAGTCATTGAATCCGTAATTGATAGTATCTCAAATTCCTTCTTTTTTATTGCATCATGTAGTAATTCATTTGTTTTATTGGTTAATAAATATATTATGACATATGATATTATAACTAACATTGCATAAGTAGTATAACTGATAATAAAATCTTTGAACAATCCTCCAATACGTTGTGATATCAAGTTATTTTGCAATCTTTGATAAGATCTGTAGTAACTTGTTAATCCTAACACAACCACATCTAAGATTACTGTAATAGTATTTAGTTTATTAGAAAAATACATACAGCTTATCAATAATGGAAATATCCATAGAATCAATACCATATAATCATATTCTATATATATCATAGGTAACATCATCACCACTAGAAACAATAGTAAATACTTGAACCACTTTTTTTTATGAACATGTACTATGGTCAGTATTCTAGGCATAATCAATAGAATAAAAGCAGTCACCATTGCCATTATTGCATCTACCATATAATATATAAATACTCCAAGTAATTGTAAAACTATTACTAACGGAATAACTATTATAGCAAAATAAAATAAAACTTTTGCTATACGATAGTTTACTTTTACTTCATTATCAAATAATAGCTTTTCTTCACTATAATAAAAATTATCTTGCATCTATATTCCCCCAGTACTCGTTACTTGCCTCAAAAGATGTTTGGAATATATTATTTCATTAGTAACTCGTTACTTTTAATATTAACATAATTATTAATTATCATAAAGAGAATTTTTATACTTAATTTAGTTATTTTGTAATTATTAGGTAAAAGAACCTGAGCTGAAAATATATTGCAGTCTATTAAATTAATAAAAAAGAGTAACCTTAATTAATATTTCATTAAGCTTTACTCCTTTTATTAATCATCCTCTTACTATTATTTCAGAATTATTTCTTTTATTTTCTTTTTCAATAAACTTCTTGTGTAATAACAGTGATCCTCCCGTTAAAGCAATTGTAATAACACATGCTACTATGAACACAGGCGAAGTAGGTTCTGTTAAAGTTGAACCAAAACATGTAGCTGCTACCATCCTAGGCAATAAGCCAACTATTGAACCCACAATATATTTTTTATAGTTAATACTCATAGCTCCTAATGACATACTAACTATATCTCCAGGTAGAATACCTATCATTCTCAGAATATAAGGTAAAAACCATTCGTTCTTAGTTTTCATCGTCTTTAACTTTTCTATGTTTTTATATCTTACTGATAATCTATCCAACAAATCTTTTCCGCAAAATCTACCTAACAAATAAGGTATAGATAAACTAATAAACAATCCAACTAGATTTACGATAATACCCCACAAAGGTGGAAATATCATTCCTGAACTAATATAAAGAGCCATCAAAGGTATTACTACACTAAATGATTTTATTAAAAACATTCCAATAATAGTAAGTGCAGCTAAAAAATAATTATCAGGAACATAGTTAAATATATCTTCTGGCGTAATTTTCCCCCAATAATAACTTACTATAGCCGCAATAAGCACTATGTAAAAAACGGAAAATAATTTTAAAATAAGTAAAATCAAATTAATTCGCCTGTCTCGTTCCAAAGTATCTTCCTCCTAAAATGATTTGAAACATCCATTAACTAGTCACTGTAAATATAGATACTTTACTTACTGGATATATATTTAACTATTATTTATTGTGAGGTATTATATAACATTTATTTGTTTTGTATTAAATTATTGATTGGCAACTTTGCAATTAATGCATCCATGAGATTCTTGCCAAAGTTCTTCTGCTACTGGTGCCCACTTTTCGGCAACTTCTTTAGTTTTGTTAGTAAGTTCATCTACATCTTCTCTATCCATTGGTTGTGTAGAAAGAGCACCTGAATCATGTACCATTTTTTTAAGCATCTCTGGGTTATCAAGTAGTGGACAAGGTCTAAGCATATTATCGTTAAAAGGTTGATGTCTCTTATATTGTTTGAATAAAGGTTGCTTAAGTGCTTCTAATAGGCTTACTTCTTTTATATTAGCATTTGAATAATGAATGAATGCACAAGGTTCAACATCCCCATTTGCATTGATATGAAGATAATTTCTTCCTCCAGCGATACATCCATCAACATATTCTCCATCATTCCAGAAATCCATAGTAAAAATGGGTTTTGTTTTTCTATATTCACGTACTTTATAGTACATATCTTTCCTCTGTTCAGGTGTTGCTAAGAGATCTAATACAGCATCTTTTCCTAATGGCATATATGTGAATATCCATCCAAAATAGCAACCTTTTTCAATCATAAAATCCATGTATTCTTCTGAAGATACTATCTCTTCATTTTTATTATGATAACAAGTAGAAAAACCGAAAGGAATTCCATGTTCCCTCAAAATATCCATTCCCTTAATAACTTTTTTATATGTACCTTTTCCTCTTCTCATATCTGTTTGCTCTTCATAACCTTCAATACTTATCGCAAATGTAACATTACCAACCTCTTGAAGTTGTTTTGCATATTCTTCGTCAAAAAGAGTACCATTAGTGAATGCCAAGAATACACAATCATTATGTTCTCTTGCAAGCTTGATTATATCATCTCTTCTAACCATAGGTTCTCCACCAGAGTAAATATACATATGTGTACCTAATTCTTTACCTTGTTTAACTATATTACTTAATGTATCATAGTCTAATGAATCATTTTTCTTATACTCTGCTGCCCAGCAACCGATACATTTTAGATTACATGCAGATGTAGGATCCATTAATATTGCCCATGGTATGTTACAATCATATTTTTCTTTATTTTCGTTCAAAAGTTTAAGTCCTTCTATTCCAGCATTAATAGTAAAGTTCATTAAAAGTGTCTTTCTAATGTTAGGATGAATCCTAGTCAATATTCTTTCTATAAAATCATGCCATATACAATCTTTATCTTGCCACATATCAATAACAGCCTCATATTGATGCCTTTGGCTTGGTAACATTGGAATTTTACCAGCCCAATCAATAAGTTTTGGAAAATTAGCTACAGGATCTTTTTCTAAATATTTTATTCCTTCTTTTATTGCAACCTTACTTAAAAATGATTTTGGTGATTTCATAAAAATGACCTCCTTTAATTTTATGAGATAATTGCATATTTATGAAGTTAAATCTGCAAATCATCTTCTATAATTTAAAAAGACTTTTATGACAACTGCAAATTTTTTCGTCTGCATTTTGTCATAAAAGTCTTGCTTTCCATTAAGGACTATAAAGCCAGGTATAATATACCGCGGTTGTTGACTTTATAACTTTGAAGCTACTCCCTTTTAACAACATTTATCTATGTAATATTATTAACTCTACACTAATATATATAATACTTGTATAAATTATTACAAAACTCGTTGAGTATTTAAAAAGATGATATAACTGATAGTATACTTTCACTCAAAAATCCTTTTTCTAGTGATACTTGATTCAATATAGACATGATCATCGAGTATTCAATCAATTGTTTTTTATCTCTCTTAGAATTAACCATATATTTTGCTTTTTCTACAACAATATTATTAATGGACTTATTCATTTCAGCGATTCTTTTTTTAATTCTATCAAACATTTCTCCTTCTTCTCTCATTAGGGCAAACCACATTTCAATTAGAAGTAGTAAAATATTATTATTATTAAATTCATTATCCCATTTATTAGTTAGATATTTTATTTTTTTAATTAAAGTCATCTCTTCATCCTTAGATATATCTATGATATCTCTTTCAAGAGTTCCTATAACATATAATACAGTATGTTCAAATATCTCATCCTTATTTTTAAAATAATGATAAATTGTTGTTCTCTTCATATTACAACTTTTGGTAATATCAATCATACTTGATTTGTAATAACCTTTTTTCACAAAAATATCAAATGCTTTTTTTATTATTAGAGTTCTTATAGCTTCTGTATCGACTATTTTAGGCATAATCATTTCCCTTTCTTTGACCTAAAAATAATGCAAATAATTATTACGGACACTAATGACTAAAATAATTATATACTATTATAGTCACTAGTGTCAATATAAATTACTAAAATTATTGAAATAATTATTTAATTTTTATGCTTTATGATTTAAATTATCTGCATTGCGACTTGTTGTATCTTTAGAGTTTTTAATCTTACCATTTACACTCCTATTATTATTATGACTTTTTGATAACCCACCAAGAGTTCCATTTTTATCTTTTACTTTTTCTTTTGCCATTATAGCCCTCCATGTTTTTTAGTATTGTCAGTTACAATACTACTTCTATTTCATATGCTTTAAAAGTAGTACTTTCCTATAAGTAAAGCTAGTAACCTATTACGATTACTAGCTTTATTACTTATAAATGCCGATATAACCCATTACATCTAAAACAGTTACGTTAAATAACATCAATTAAATGTACATTGGCTCTAACACCTCACTTATAAGTCAGCGTAAAGTTAGTGAAATGAATCACTAACTTCACAATAATATTTTATCCATAAATATAAATTATATTCATTATTATAAATTTTTTATCCTACTCTAAGCTCTAATCTTAGCTTGTCCGCTATTAAAGCTATGAATTCGGAATTAGTTGGTTTGCCTTTACCATGATTTATTGTGTATCCAAATAATTTATCAATGGTATCCATTTTTCCTCTTCCCCATGCTACTTCTATTGCATGTCTGATAGCCCTCTCAACTCTGCTAGGTGTTGTATTGAATTTCTTTGCTATAGATGGATATAATAATTTGGTTATAGAATTAAGTATGTCCATATCGTTAATAGCCATTATTATTGCCTCTCTAAGGTATTGATAACCTTTTATATGTGCGGGTACTCCTATTTCATGAATTATATTGGTTACTTCAGCCTCTAGACTTCTTGCTGAATAACCTTTTTCTGTTTCATGAACAAAATCATTTCTTCTATCACGTTTAATTATCTGCATTTTACCTCTTAATTGTCTTATTCTTTTAACTATTGTCTCATTATCAAAAGGTTTCATTATATAATATTCCGCTCCAAGATTAAGTGCACTAGATGTTATTTTTTCTTGTCCCACTGCTGTTAACATTATAAACATGGGAATTTTTTTAATGTCCTTATCTTCGTACATTCTCTCTAATACTCCTAGCCCGTCTAGTTGTGGCATAATAATGTCAAGTAAAACAACATCAGGTTCTTTTTCCTTAATTTGTTTACATGCATCTTCTCCATTATTAGCAACTCCAACTACAGTGATATCCTCTTTCTGGTTTAAATATTCAGATAGAATAGTACACATTTTAACACTATCATCTGAAAGCAAGACTTTGATTGTATCGCTCAACCTTTTTTCCCCCTTCTCTTCCCTGAAACGATATTACGTTCCAATTTATTATCTTATGATATCCTGTTTATTCATTTATATAGAGAATACGTTACCATATGACATGTTATAATTATAATACTATCTATATATTAATTCAATAAATAATATTCGCAAGATTCGACATACACCTAATACATATTCTCTCTATATATTATTCTTCAATTAGCATATTTTCTATAAAAACACCATATCCTTTTTTAGAATCTTGAACAAACACATGAGTAACTGCGCCTATCAATTTATCATCCTGGATAATAGGACTTCCACTCATTCCTTGAATAATTCCATTAGTTTTTTTTATCAACTCTTCATCAACAACCTCAATTATCATTCCTTTATTAGATTCATCACCTAAATATATTTTTTTAATCATTATCTCATAATCCTTTAATTTACCGCTAACATCACTTCTTATGAAGGCTTTTCCTTCATGCACATCATATCTAAAACCTATTGGAACTATATCATCTTCTAGAACTTGGTCGATTCCTTCATTAGATGTTTCTCCAAATATACCGTGTGATGTATTCTTTTTTATTTCTCCCAAGCAATTTCCTTCGCCACCAACAATGATTCCAGATATCTCTCCTGGGACACCATTTTCCCCTTTTTTTATTGTTGTAATCATTGTATTTACTACTTCACCAGTCTCAATTTCTATCAATTGCTTTGTGTCAACATCTGTTATACCATGTCCTAATGCCCCGAAAGTTTTTTTATCTAAATCTATATAAGTCATGGTTCCAATTCCTTGAGTATCATCTCTGACCCAAATTCCAATTTTATATTCATTATTTTCTATAGTTTTGACAGGGGTTATGTCAATTTTTTGTTTTTCATTATTTCTTGTAACTTCTAATTTTATCGGTTCTCCCTTATTTTCCTTCACAATTTCTATTAATTCTTTTTTTCTTGATATTTCTTTTCCATTTACTGCCTTGATATAATCACCTGTATACAGTTTGCCTTTTGCAGGATTATACTTTTTTCCATCTTCACCATATACTAAACCAGTTCCAAGGACTAAGATTCCATCTGTATATACAGTAACACCTATGGTTTTACCTACTGGTACGACTCTTTTTTTATCTATTACATCAACTTTTACTCTTTTTATAGGCAATATACCAAATAATTTTAGTTCTACATCAATGATACCTGTTTTTTTAGGTTTAATTGTAAAAGATTTTTGTAGATTAAGTACAAGATTATCTTTGACAGGTTCCCTATTAACCATTACAACGCCTTCTAAATTTCCATTTATTTTAGCATCTAATGGAACATTAAATAGGAAGTCTCGTTCTTCATTAACTAAAATTTTTATTTCACCTGGTAAATACCTGTTTATAAGTAGATTTGATCCAACATTAATTACTAAAATGATTAATAGACTAAAAAATAGAAAAATTCTAAATCTGTATCCTTTGCTTCTCATCTTTTCACATCCTATTTACTATTTCTTTTGGGATTTTTAATATTCCTCATTATTTATGTACTATTAAAATTCCCTTACGCAAATTTTATTATGCTAGCAAATAGAATCAATATATGAAATTATTAACTATCCAAACAAACCAGAATTTCTCTATGTTTTTACTAAAAAATATGATTTACCTTGCATAAAAAAATCAAGAATTAAAATTCTTGATTAGGATATGCATTATTATGTAATTTAATTATAATCTGTATAATGTTGAATGGATTCTTATGAGTCTATATAATTAATTCATATTAATTTATTTTTTTATTTCCTTAGCAAAATTTTTCATTTCCTTAGCATTCGCAATAACAGCTTCAGTTATTTTAACACCACCAAGTAATCTTGCTAACTCATTAATTGATTTATCCTTATTTAATTTGTTTATTAAAGTATGTGTAACATTGTCTTTTACTTTCTTTTGAATAATAAAGTGAGCATCTCCCATGGCAGCAATTTGCGCCAAATGGGTAATACATATAACTTGATGTTGTTTTGAAATCTCAACCAATTTTTCTGCAACCAAACCAGCTGTTTTTCCACTGATACCAGTATCGATTTCATCAAAAATTAATGTTTCAATTTCATCACTATTAGCTAGTACAGATTTGATAGCTAACATAATTCTTGATAACTCTCCACCTGATGCAACCTTACTTAATGATTTTAAAGGTTCTCCTACATTAGTGGAGATCAAGAATTCTATTTCATCCCATCCATATGCATTAAATTTATTAGAATTATTAACTTCTATCATAAAATTAGTATTTATTAGATTAATGTGCCTTAGTGCATCTAGAATCATTCTACTAATATACTTTGCTTTTTCTTTTCTAATTTTGGTTAAGCCAGTACAATAAACTTCGATTTCCTTTTTCAATTTATTGATCTCACTATTAACTTTATTTATATGCTCTTCATAATTTATTAATTCTTCTAAATGTTTATCTTTCTCTTCTTTGTACTGTAGTATTTCTTCTATAGTATTTCCATATTTCATTTTTAAATTATTAATTATATCAATTCTATTTTCAATTTCTATATATCTTGTTTCATCTAGTTCAAAATTACTTATATAATCATTAATATCTCTATTGAGATCACTTATCATAATTTCAATACTTGAAATTTGTTGTTGCATATTCAAGATGTTTTTATCTAAAGTCATTATCCCAGATAGTAATCTTACTGCTTCACCTACTTGATCTACTGCACCAGCTGTATTATTACTATCTCCATTAATATAAGTATATACTTCTGACATTGATTCAATTATTTTTTTGCCATTTGAAAGCAGTAAATACTCTTCTTTCAGCTTTATATCTTCGCCAATTATTAGATTAGCTGAGGTTATCTCATTTATTTCGTATTCCAAAAAAGATATTTCTTTTTTTCTAGTTTGTTCATCCAGCATAAAATGATCAATTTTACCATCCAATTCCACGTAATGGTTATATTTTCCTCTTAATTTTTCTTTTAAATCAAGAACATCCCCACCGCAAAAAGTATCTAGTATTGATAAATAATTCTTCTTATTCAACAGAGATTGATGCTCATGCTGTCCATGAATATCAATAAGTTTTGTAGAAATAACTTTTACGATGGATGTAGTTACAACTTGTCCATTCATTCTAAAAACACTTCTACCATTAATATTAATTTTTCTAGTAATTAAGAGTTCCTTGCTATTATCCATGTTAATATCGTATTCATGCAATTTATTTAAAACAATAGTGTTATCAACAAAAAATAGTAGCTCAATCAAAGCACTATCACAGCCTGTTCTTATCATATCCTTGCTTACTTTTCCACCAAGGACAGCATTAATAGAACCAATGATAATAGATTTTCCTGCCCCTGTTTCACCAGTTAGTATATTCAAGTTATCATCAAAATCAACGTTGATTTCATCAATTAGAGCAAAATTTTTCACATGAAGATGTATTAACATATCAATTTCCTCCCTTGACAGAAAGTTAGTTTAATGGCATCATGCCTGATTGAATCTATATATTATTGTTGACCAATTTATTCATTTTCTCCATAATTCTAATAGCATCATTTTCTGTTCTTACAGCACAGAAAATAG
Source organism: Vallitalea sediminicola (assembly GCF_054408565.1). NCBI lineage: Bacteria > Bacillati > Bacillota > Clostridia > Lachnospirales > Vallitaleaceae > Vallitalea > Vallitalea sediminicola. The sequence continues at coordinate 60,564 of NZ_BTPT01000025.1, read as the reverse complement.
TGTCATCACCAGCTATACAACCAACTATATCGTCAAAATTAAGTGCATCAATAGCCGCAGCTACAGCCATAGCCATACCAACTAGTGTCTTTAGGACAATAATGTTACCTGCACGATCCATAGATGAGAAACCATCCTTAAATACTCTAATAAATTTTTCATTCAATTTGGTTTCTTTATTTTTTAATACAACATACTTTTGCTTTCCATCTGATGTAGCAATCTTAGTTAATCTTAATTCTCTGATATCTCTTGATATAGTTGCTTGGGTTACTATAAACCCTTCCTCAATAAGTTTACCTGCTAAATCTTCCTGAGTCTCAATATCATATTGATTAATTAATTGAAGAATTTTAGTTTGACGTTCAATTTTCATCTATTCTCCTCCTAGTTTAATAATAATTAGGAATACCCTTCCCTATAAATATAAGATGAATCTATAATAGCTGTCTAAACTAGCAATTACCTAGTTTTTTTCTTAGAATTGTATAAAATCCGTTTTTATTACATGTAATTAGTTTAGCACTTCTGTAAGAGTTTGATATAATGATTTTATCTTTTTGATCTACTTTAAAACTTTCTTGACCATCAATAGTAATCATAGTATCGTCATTCCAACTCTTCCTGTTATTTTCTAGTGATATTTTAACCACATCATTATTAGAAAGCACAATACTTCTTGACATCAATGTGTGAGGGCATATAGGTGTTATAACCATCATTTCATTCTTAGGGTCCAATATAGGACCTCCAGCAGACAAATTATAAGCTGTAGAACCAGTAGGTGTAGAAACAATTATTCCATCTGCAGAATAGTTATTAACATGTCCATCATTAACATAAATACTGTATTTCATCATTCTAGATATAGACGTTCTAGCTATTACAATGTCATTTAATGCAACTCCTATTAAATCTTCTTTATCATTAATTAATCTTTTTACATCCAACATCATTCTCTTTTGGATATAATAATCACCTTTAATGATTTTTGATAGAGTACTCAATGCATCTTTTTTTTCTACCTCTGCTAAAAAACCTAGATTACCTAGATTTACACCAAGTATAGGTAAATCATATTTAACTAGATTTCGTGCTGCATTAAGAATGGTGCCATCTCCTCCTAATACAATAGCACAATCAGCATCAGTATACATCTCATCTTCTGATAAGCTATATTGCTCTTTATTAATACAATTAGCTACATCAGCAGGTAAATATATTTTACAATCATTTTTTTCTAACCAATCAACAATTAACTTTGTTGTCTCTAGTTTTTTATCCTTGGTTAGATTAGGTATTATTACAAATTTATTCATAAAACCATCCTTCTGTAATTAAGGTAACACTTATTATACTATTTTTATAAAATCCAGTATACGTTCCCTAAATAATGGCACATTTATATTTTATAATTTTTCGTGAGCTTTATCAACTATTGTTTTCACAATATTGTTAATTTCTTCATCATTTATTGATGGTTGCTCTTTTGTAGTCAAGTAAAGCAAATATTCAATATTTCCCTCCGGACCTTTTATTGGCGAAAAACTCACATCTTTTATAAAGAAATTTATTGATAAAACATATTTCATAATTTTTATGATAACCTCTTCGTGAACAGCACTATCTCTTACAACACCTTTTTTACCAACTTTTTCTCTACCTGCTTCAAATTGAGGTTTTATAAGACAAACCATTTCACTATTAGTACTCATCAATTTTTTAACAGGCTCTAATACCTTGGTTAAAGATATAAAAGAAACATCAATAGAAACAAAATCCACTTCATCTTGTAACATATCTTTTGTAACGTATCTAACGTTTGTTTTTTCCATACAGACAACTCGTTCATCTTGTCTTAACTTCCAAGCAAACTGTCCATAACCAACATCTATGGCATATACTTTTTTTGCACCACTTTGAAGCATACAATCTGTAAATCCTCCAGTTGAAGCCCCAACATCTGCACATATTTTGTTTTCAAGTGTCAAACCGAATTCTTTTACTGCTTTGGCTAGTTTTAATCCACCACGGCTTACATATGGATTAGGATTTTTTTTAACAATTATATCCGACTTAATATCAAATTTAGTACCTGGTTTATCTTCCCTTTGATTATTAACAAAAACATTTCCAGTCATAATAATTGATTTTGCTTTTTCTCTTGAATCAGCAAGACCCTTATTAAAAAGTAATATATCAAGTCTTTCTTTTTGTACCATAATTATATACATTCCTTCCGTTAAAAACAAATTATCAGTATATATATTATTTATTGATGTATGTCATAATTCTATTATATATACTTTCTTCGTCTAACTTACATAATTTTATTAATTCATCTCTTGTTCCGTGCTGTACAAAATTGTCTTCTATACCTATACATACGACTCTTGTATTAATTTGTGTATCAGATATATATTTTACAACATTATTTCCATAACCACCAGAAATAACATTTTCTTCTATAGTAAATATATAATCATGGTTTCTGGCAATCTCTTCAATTAATTCCTTATCAATAGGTTTTACAAACCTAGCATTAATTAATGAACATTTAATATCCTTTTCTTCTAGCAAAGCTGAGACATTGTATGCTGTTTGTGTCAAGGTACCAACACCGATAATGGCTACTTCACTACCTGCTTTAATCATTTCGCTCTTCCCATAGATTATATCTTCATCATATTCCTCTAATTCCTGAGAAGCTTTTCCCTTAGGATATCTAATCGCTACTGGTCCGTCATAGTCTACTGCAAACTTTATCATTGATTGTAATTCACTTTTATTTTTTGGTGTCATCACTGTCATATTAGGCATATGGCTCAAAAATGATATATCAAATATACCTTGATGTGTTTCTCCATCCTTACCTACCAAACCAGCTCTATCAATTGCGAATATTACAGGAAGACGTTGCATACATACATCATGTAATATCTGATCATAAGCTCTCTGTAAGAATGATGAATATAATGCCACTACAGGTTTAATTCCGCTAGCAGCCAATCCAGCTGCATAAGTTACAGCATGTTGTTCTGCTATTCCAACATCTATAAATTTATCAGGAAATTTTCTTGCGAATTTGTCTAGTCCTGTACCTTCAGGCATTGCAGCAGATATAGCCACCAACTTTTTCTTATCATTAAGTAAATCTATCAATGTATCACCAAGTACTCTAGAGTAAGTGTCTGTACAGGATACGCTCTTGGGTCTACCATTTTTAATGTAAAATGGATTGGTTCCATGATATTTGGTAGGGTTCAATTCTGCTGGCTTAAATCCCTTACCTTTTATTGTATTAACATGTATGAGTACTGGTTCATTTAGTCTTTTAGCTTGATTGAATGTTTTAATTAGTGCAGATATGTTATGTCCATCTATTGGACCTAGATAAGTAAATCCTAATTCTTCAAATAGCATTCCAGGTATGACCAACTGTTTAATACCAGATTTGACATCTCTAATTACCTTAACAACTTCCTTACCTATTTTAGGAATTTTAGTGAGAGCTTTTTCAACTTCTTCTTTCATTTCTTTATATACTGTACCTGTTCTTATTGTATCTAAATAAGACGATAATCCACCTACATTTCTTGAAATGGACATTTGATTATCATTAAGTATCACAATAAAATTAGAATCAAGTCTTCCAGCATTGTTTAATGCTTCAAAAGCCATTCCTCCTGTCATAGAACCATCGCCTATTATAGGTACTACATAATTATTTTCATTCAATAATTCTCTAGCTTTTGCAAAACCAAGAGCCGCTGATATAGATGTTGAGCTATGTCCTGTTTCAAATACATCATGCTCACTTTCTGCTCTTTTAGGGAATCCACTTAGCCCATGAAATTTTCTAACAGTCTTTATTTCTTCTTTTCTACCAGTAATCATCTTATGAATATACGTCTGATGACCTACATCCCATACCAACTTATCGTATGGTGAATTAAAGCAATAATGCAGAGCTAATGTTAGTTCTACGACTCCTAGATTAGAACTTAGATGTCCACCAGTATTACTTACCACTTTTATTAAATATTCTCTAAGTTCTTTTGCTAGTAGATTCAGTTGGTCAATTTCCAAAGCTTTAATATCACTAGGACCATTAATCCCATCTAATATTTCATTCACTTTTTTTCAACACCTTTACTTATCTTTTAAAATACAACTAATTTTCTAATATATATAAGTTCAATATATATACCTTATGATTTATTGTTCTTATTTTGTTTCCTGACCAAACTATAGATTACACCTAATTTATAAACTATTAAGTTAGAGTGCCTTAGTGCAATTTCTTTACCTATAGCTTTCCCCCCTACTGTAATTGCAGCAATCATTCCAGTAAGAAGTACATTTATAATAGTATTTTGTATCTCAAATTTAGATATTAATTTGATAACAATGACTCCAGTAGCAAGTCCTGATATAATCCCCGATATATCTCCTATTACATCATTAAAGAAGTTAGCTACAGCTCCAGCATTCCTAATAATAGTTATACTCTCTTTTGATCCTCTTACCTTGCTAGCAGCCATAGAATGAAACGGCGTTTCTTCTGCTGCAGTAACCGCAATACCTAGCAAATCAAAAAATACACCTAACAACACTATTAATAATACAATAAAAATAGCACCATATAGGCTTACCTTATCCATAAGTACTAGTGAAATATATCCAAGTATTATGGCTGTTATAAATGTAATGATGGTTATTATCAAAATCCATAAAGTATTTATTTTTTTATGGGTATATAAACTTCTAAACTTTACTTTAGCTTTATTTTTACTCAAATTATTTTACCTCGATTTGTATTCAATAAAATCTTTTTATGTAATTAAATATTAACATGAATTAATACTAAAGATAGCAAATTTAGTAAATTTTGCGGCTTATAGTCCAGCAGGTTTTCCCGAATTAATACTTTCTTGTCGCCAAAAAAGTGGTTCCCCATTAAATTAATTCCTACTATGTCACCATAAGTAGCGCTAGATCACCTTACAACCACACTGTAATCCTAAATGAGCTTCATAAAAATGAACAGCCTAGGAGTTTTCCTCAGCGATATCATTTAATCCCTAGCCTCTTTAGCGAAAAAAAGTTTCAAGTAACAATATCTGCTCAACTTTTGGCCAAAAGTTTTGCTCTTAATTTACTATTCCCTTTATTCCACGCAAGGCAGGCTACTCTGTCCACAGCTTTCGCCGCATGACAGGTTTACTCCCGCGCCGTAGATAGCTGTATCTAACAGTTTCCACATACGCAGGTCTCCACGACAAAAGGGTCCACGCCCACATGCCATTGTGGATCGCCCTTATGTCTTAACTCCCAGCATAAGCCCGCGACTGGGCGTCACCAGCCAACACCAGGAACTTCATCGATATGCCCTTTTACGGATTTTTAGGCCCGTCTTCGAGATTAGTGATACCAACTAGGATACCGCATCTTTAGTATATCCAATAATATATCATATTTCAAAATAAATCAAGTATCATTAATTAACAAATTTACATATTTATATTTTATATTAACATTTTTTACACAATAGGTATAATTTAATTGATCAAAAGGGCTATAACAACACCTAGAGCAGCTCCAACTAATACTTCCATATATGTATGTCCAAGCAATTCCTTTAACTGCCCGTCAATCTTTACTCTATAAGTTCCCAAGGCTTCAACTATATTGTTAATTGCTCTTGCTTGTTTTCCTGCCGCCATTCTAACTCCAGCAGCATCATACATAACAATAAAAGATATTATCATCAATCCTCCGAATATAGGATTCCCATATCCTAAGATTTCCCCAACTGAAAAAGTGGCTGCCATCACAGAGGCTGTATGTGAACTAGGCATACCCCCAGAGCCCATAATTCTATCCATTCTAATTTTCTTTGTTTTAATTAGACAAGTAAAAAATTTAATACCCTGTGAAACAAACCAAGCAACAACTGCAGCTAATAAAACTCTATTCTCTGTAATAGTATAAAAGTTTTCCACCAAATACACCTCATTTTTTTCTGTTTCTCAGATATAAAATAAATTCTTCTAAAAATTCTTTATCGTTACTTTCAAAACTATTCAAACTATCTAATGCTTTTTCAATTAATTCATTCACTATCTGTCTTGATTCATCTATCTCTTTTATAGTGACATAAGTATTTTTGCCATTCTTATTATCACTACCAACTTGTTTTCCTAGTTCTTCTGTTGTACTAACAATATCAAGTATATCATCTTGAATCTGGAATGCTAATCCAATGCATCTGCCAATTTTTCTAAAAGTTTCTACTTTTTGCCCACTAGCATTAGCAAGTATTGCACCCGCAGTCAATGACGCTTCTATTATAGCAGAAGTTTTATGGATATGAATATAGTTTATTACATCCATAGTAATTTCACTTTGGATAACATCCACTACTTGTCCGCCTATCATTCCTTTTACTCCAGCAGCTTTTCCTATCTCTTTACAAGCTGTCAATTTTTGCTTAGACTTGGATTTATTTTCTTTCATACAAGCATCAATCATTATTTCATATGCACTATTAAGAAGAGCATCTCCCGCTAGAATAGCAATATCTTCACCATATTTTTTATGGCAAGTTAAAATACCTCTTCTATAATCATCATTATCCATGGCAGGTAAATCATCATGAATCAAGGAATATGTATGAATCATTTCCATTGCTGCCATAAAAGGCTCTATCTCTCTTATATCATTACCGCCACATATTTTATATGCTTCTAACATTAATACAGGACGTATTCTCTTACCTTTTGCCATTAGACTATACTTCATTGCATTATAAACTACTTGGTCATATAATGAAGTGCTTTCTGGCATATATTTTAATAAAATTTCTTTTACTGTTTTCTGTTTTTCATTTAGTTCCTTACTACAATTCATTATTCTGTTCATTTCCTTCCGTAAATAACATTACACAATCTTTAGTTTTCATCTTGTACGATTTCTATTTCTTTTTGGGTTTTATCTATTTTATTATTACATTCTTTTAAAAACAACATACCTCGTTTGTATAACTCAAGGCTTTCTTCAAGAGTTGTTTCTCCTGACTCTAGTTGTTCAACTATTTTCTCCAAACTATCTAAGTTTTCTTGAAAAGTTAATTTATTACTCATAGCTACCCCACTTTCCACTTTCAATCTTTTTAACCTGAGCCTCTACTTTTCCATCATGTAATTGTATTAATAGAGTCTCTCCCATATTAACATCAGTTATACTTTTCACCTGACCATCCACATTTTCTATATAAGAATAACCTTTTTCTAAATTAGTTACAGGAGATAATACACTTAATTTGTTTTGTAGTAAACTAACATAGTTTTTATTATTATTAATCAATTCCTTTATTCTTCTATTTAATCTGTCTTCAAGTTCTGCCAGGTATTGTCTTTCCTTTAATACTCTCATCGAAGGACTATTAAAATCAAGCTTAACCTTATTAAGTTCAATAGCCTTTATACAGGATTCAATCTTCTGATTTATGCTGTTTGTCAACTTGTAATTATATTTTTCTAATATGCTGTCTATTTCATCAAAAGCTGGAATAGCAAGTTCAGCGGCAGATGAAGGGGTTGGTGCTCTAAGGTCAGATGTAAAATCTGATATTGTAAAATCTGTTTCATGACCAACTGCTGATATTATGGGGGTATCAGCTTCATAGATAGCTTTTGCAACTATTTCTTCGTTAAAACACCAGAGATCCTCTATAGAACCTCCACCTCTACCAATAATAATAACGTCAACATCTGCAATACCATCTAGATATTCAATTCCTCTTACAATATTACTTGCCGCTCCCTCTCCTTGTACGAGGGAAGGATATAATACAAGACCTATATACGGGTTTCGTCGTTTTGATACATTGATAATATCACGAACAGCCGCTCCTGTATCAGAAGTTACTATACCTACTTTTCTTGGGTATCTAGGAATTAACTTCTTATTATCCAAGTCAAAATATCCTTTTCTTTGGAGATCTTCTTTTAATATCTCGAATTTCTTATACAATTCTCCCATACCATCTGATTTTATTTGCTGTACATAAAGTTGAAATGTTCCTGCTCTTTCATATACAGAAATATAACCTCTAGCAGTAATGTTAATTCCATCTCTTAATTCACATTCTACAAAGTCACGATAGTTCTTAAATACAACACAGGACATTGCACTATTATTATCCTTCAAAGTAAAATAAACGTGTCCTGAACGATGTATTTTACAATTGGAAATCTCACCTTTTATCCAAATATCATTTATAACATAATCATTTACAAATATTTTCTTAATATAGGCATTAACCTGTGATACTGAAAAAATGCTTTTTTTCATTAATATCCCCTCTTATGGTTTTAGTTCACAACTTTAGCAAGTATTCCGTTTACAAAAGATGATGAATGGTCTCCACCATACTTTTTAGCAATCTCAACTGCCTCATTTATTGCTACATTAGTAGGTATCTCTTCGTCAAATTTTATTTCGAAAATAGCTACTCTAAGTATACTTACATCCACTTTGGACATTCTACTTATGGACCAATTCTCAGCACACCCGTTAATCATTTCATCTATAGTCTCTAATTTTTCATATATAGATATAGCTTTATCTTTTATATATTCCTTTGCAGTATCACTTGTTTCTAACTCATTAATGTATACCTCTACTCTATCAGTAAATCTTTCTTCTTCATTAAATTCCATGGCAAATATTAGTTTAAAAATATGCTCTCTCATGATCCTTCTATTCATAATGTACCTCCTGGGATTAAATATATATTGAATAAATATTTTCATTACATTTTAATACCCTTAAATATAAATATCTAAGGGTATCTTTATTATACTATATTTAGTTAATTGTACAAGCAAATATTAAAAAAATTAAGGTTATAGCCTATTTTTCAAGTTATAAACTACATCTAATTGCTTTTTTCAACGTTAACACCAGCTACTCTTATGTTAATTTCATCAACATCAAGCCCTGTCATAGTCTCAACAGCATTCTTTACTTTTTCTTGAACACTGTTAGTTACTTCAGGAATACTACTTCCAAAATCAACAATTAGAGACAGTTCTAGTGAAACATCTTTTTCTCCAACATCAACTAAAACACCTTTTGCCAAATTCTTTTTACCAAGCATTTCAACTAAATCGCCAGTAAAATTACCTACCATACCAGCTACTCCTTCTACTTCAGTAGCAGCTAATCCAGCTATTATTGCTATAACTTCATCAGCAATATGGACTTCTCCGACTTTATCCTTTTCATGTATTTTAACGGTTTGTCTATCCATTTAATAAATCCTCCTATCTCAGCTATTATTTTATTATATGAATTCATTCATGCTATTTTAATAAAACCATTTCTAGGTTAATTATAACAAATCTCATAGCTTTTGCAAATTATTTTTTCTATAATTTTAGGCTTCTATGTAATAGTATTCTTTACATAAAAGCCTAATTTTATATTTATTTATTGTGATTTGGTAACATCCAATAATGTAATCACAATATTTTCTGCATTGACTCCTGTTTGTCTTCTTACAACATCTTCTACTTTTGCAAGATCTGCTTGAGATAATTCTTTTGCATTTATAACAACATCTACTTTATCATCAATCATTCTAACAAAGACATCTTTAAATCCTTTAGCCTCTAATATTGATTCTGCAGCAGCTTCTTTTTCAATTCTATCTTGAAGATCAATCATTTCTTTAACTGCTTCTACTTTATTTTCATCTTTTAGATTCTGGTTATCAATAACTGATAGATATCCTTCTTTTAATTTTGAATAATCTTGTTCTCTATCAATTTTAGCTTGTAAGAAATAACCTGCCTGTATTGTATTACCACTTGTTAAAACAGCTTCTCCTACATTATTATCATTTTCTTCTGAAGAAGTTTCTTTTACTTCTTCCTTCTTATCCACTTTATTTTCTGGAGCAGTTGAAGCTGGTTCTGTTGATTTATTTTCTCCTTCTGGTTGTTTTTGCTCTGGTTGAGCCACATTATCTTTTGATGGTTCTTGTTTTGATACATCATCTGCATTTTCGTCAACTTTTATATCCGTATTCGCATTATCACTATTAGGTACCAGCGCTGTTGGTGTTGTAATATTATCTTCCTTTTGTTCTTCACTCTGATTATTTGCTACTTCTTGTATAGGAGTACCATCCTTTGTAAAACTAAGATATCCTGCTATCGCAATCATAATAACCAAAGCAGTAATTATAATTTGATTCTTTTTAAAAGTTTGCATAATTATTCCCCCTTATTTTGAACCATTTTCATTACTTCTATTTTATGCATAGGAACGTCTAATAATACTTTAGCCGCATTAATTAAGTTTTTTTTAACAAGTATATCATCACCGCCTTCAGCTATTATTACAACGCCACTAATCTCTGGTTCAAGTTCTTTTAATATGATTGGTTTAGTAGAACCATCGGAGTTATTAATAAGTACAGTGGCTTCTCTAGAATCTGTTTGAATATTTTGTCTTGTTCCACCTTCACTATCTACTTCATCAGATTGTGTTTTTGAATTTGGGATATCTTTATTTATGACTATTTCACCGCTTGTTTTTAGCATAATTATTACTTCAATTTTACCCACACCATCAATATTGGCAAATTCCTTCTCAAGCCTTTTTTCAAGTTTTTCCTCATATGTTTGAGGATCACTCGCTTTATATGTATTAGGTGCTATGATACTATTATCTACCTTTGCATTATTACCTTGTTTTATAAAATTCTTGGAAACCATTAGAAGCAATAGTCCTGTCAAAAACATAATGAAGAGAAAGCTTATTCTTTTTTTATCCTTTTCACTCTTATTCCCTTTTGTAAAAAAATCCAATTTCATTTTTGCAAACATGCATCAAGCACATAAATCAATGTACTCGGCACTTTCTCCTTTCAATTTTCTTTTGTGCATTTATTTATGTATTTGATGCACAAATCAAGGTTGAAAGTTTGTTTCGACCTTATCTCCTGTATTTTTAGGTTAAAAACAAAGTGTAAAAACAGTTAACATGTCTCTATAGTAATATGTATATTATTAGAGGACAATTTATAGAAGTTTTTAATTATTTTTTTTATTTTTTTTTCTAATAAAATATCTTCTGATGATCTTAATGTTTGATTATTATTCGAATCCCCTATAAGAACCTTCTCAATTTTTATTCTTTCTATTTCAGAATCTTTTTTTCCAATATATTCACTATTCACTGTTAAATATACCTCTCTTATGGTTCCATATTCCTCATTGTTGATATCTTCTTCTACCTCTACTGACGCATTTATTATAGAAATGTTTTCATCATCTAGTAGTCCTTTTATATGACTTGCAATTTTATTCTTATAAATTTTTAGTGTTATCCCATTTTGAACATCCAAATATTCATTATCAATTCCTTGTGTATTAGAAGAGTTAATTTTAAATTCATTTTTAATAACATCCAGATTAAATTTTTCTATTATCCCATTATATTTAATAATTGGATTTATTATAATAATCATTAAAATAATTCCAGAAAACAATCTAAAATACTTCTTCATGTTTCCACCAGGTATCAAATATTCTAATATCTTGGCTAACAATAAAAAAATGACTATGTTTTTTATAAAACCATAGAACCAATCCATATTTTCATTCCTTCTTCAGTTGATATTTTATCTTAAGTAAGCTGTGACATTTGTTGCATTCAAAATTATCGTAATTGTTATAATGAATAAAAAAGCAGTGATAATAACTATTCCCAGTAGTATAAAACATATGTCTCCTACGTTAGACAAGCAATTAACTATACGCTTATCCGATATGGGTTGAATTATTGCAGAAGCAAATTTATAGAGTAAAGTTACAACAAGTATTTTTATTATTGGTATCAAGCATATTATAATGATTATTATCAATGCAACTATACCTATCCCATTTTTTATCAGAACAGCACATCCTAACACTGTATCGGCTACGCCACTTAATGTAGTACCCACAAAAGGAATAGCTGATACTGCAACTTTCACGGATTTATTAGCTATACCGTCTATAACAGGTGTTGTGAAACTCTGCATTGTAAGAACTGCTGCAAAAACAATAACTAGAATCTTTATTCCCCAATTGACAATATTCTTGAACAGCTCCACCATCTTTGATAAAATACTTTCTTCTGTGATACTATTAATAATCTCAAGAACAATAATTACATACACAAAAGGTATAACATATCTTAGAATAATACTTTCTACTACATTGATTATTATGAGCATTATCTGGCTATAAAGAAAAGTGGAAGTATAATTTCCCGATAATGCCGTAGCTGCAAATAAGCTAGGTATCAATGTTTTAATAAATGTTTGCAGATTAGATATTACATTCAACGCTATATTATTTAATATATTATAAGACTTCAGTATAATAGTTGACATTAATAGAAAAACTACGAAATAGCCAACTTCACCTACATATTTATTATTAAAAGCAGTAGTGAAATTAGTGAATACTGCTGCAATTAAAGCAATTGCTATAAGTTCTATTATTAATTTTATATTTCCTTTTACCTCTATGAAGATATTATCTATAACTAGTACAAACATATCATTGAAATCCAAGTCCAAGTCTCCGGTAATAACCTTATTCAATGTCTCTCTAAAATCTATTTTCAACCCACTATTATTATTAAGTATTTCATCTACTGCTGATTGAATATCATCATATTCAATAACTTTTTCCTGCTCTGATAATATACTATCAATCTCTGATGAAGCAAACACACTTATAGATGATATTTTTAAAACTATAACTATCACTAATAACCATCTAATTCTTCTCATAGTATTCTCCTAATTCACTTATAACTAATTGACCTTATAACTTATATACCTATACTAAGATATTAGTTATCATATTAATAATTGATAGTATTACGGGCATTGATATAATTAATATCATTATCTTCCCCACCATCTCTATTTTACTTGCAATTGCTTGTTGCCCCGCATCTTTACATAATTGAGCTCCAAATTCTGTTATAAAAGCAATCCCCAGTATTTGCAGCAGTATCTTGATATATATATCATTTATATTAATTAAGCCAGTAATTCTGGATATTAGATCTAATATTACTCCTAACTTATCGATAATAATAAAGAATATAACTATACTAGCTGCAATACCTATATAAATGCCAAATTCAGCATTACTTTTTTTTAGTACGACTATTAATATTGTTGATACAATACCGATAATGACAACTTGTACAGCTTCCATCAAAACATTCCTTTCAAATTAATACTTATTTATCTATAAATATTGAACTGGGTCATAACTGAAATAACGTCTGTATCTTTTCAAAAAGTTCACTAATATATTCCACAATCCAATAAAGGACAACAACTAATCCTGCTAAAGTAGTTAACATAGCCTGTTCGTCTTTTCCCGCTTTTTTTAATAATTGGTTTAATACCGCAACCACTATTCCAACTGCAGCTATTCTAAAAACAATAGATATATCCATTATTACCCTCCCCTCAGAATAAGGCCGTTAAAAATTATCTTTTGCTATATAAAAAGTACAATAACCAATATCCCACCGAGAACACCAAGGCTCCTATATAATTTGTTGTATTTGGTATCGTTTTCCATAGTAACTTTTATTTCTTCACCTATTTGTTCTAGAAGTAAATTGATATTATTATTTTGCATTTCTTTATCTAGATAACCTATGTTTTCACTGAATATCATTATGTTTTTAATATCTACAGGACTCAAATAAGTTTTTTTCAATATTTCTTCAGCTTTTTTTTTCCATACTTCTGTCAATGTTTTTCCTGAGTTAAGTTTTAGTTCTTCTGCTATGGACCTAAAAAAATCAGCTATCTCGTGGTCAAATCTTTTACTGATATCCTCTAACGCTTCAGGCATAGGAGATAATGAGTAATTGATTTCACCTCTTAATAATATCAATGCTTTTTTTAATGTTCTAAGATCATTGCTTCTTCTCATGTAACTTTTACTATAATATAAACCTATAAGTGATGATGATATGAGTATTAGAGTAGCACCTAATATTTTTGAAATCATAACCTAACCTCCTCACTTAATGATCAACAACAATACTTATCATTTTGCCTTGCTTATCATATATTTTTTTTATATCACCAACTCCATTTTTACTTTCCAATACTATAAAACGTTCAATTATATTTTTATCTATTAATTTTTCAAGAATAGGTTTGTTTTTAACTTCAATAAGTGATGATCCATGTACGGTACATATCATCTTGCATCCAGCATTAATAACAAAATCAATAGCCTCTATATCGTTACTGCTACCTATTTCATCTACAGCAATGACTTCTGGTGACATTGACCTTATAAGCATAAGCATTCCTTCGGTTTTTGGGCATCCGTCAAGTATATCTGTTCTGATTCCTACATCATTTTGTGGTATACCCCTATAACAACCTCCTATCTCGGATCTTTCATCAACTACACCTATAGTTATTCCTACACTATTATTGACACCATTGGAAAGTTGCCTTACTATATCTCTTAACAACGTTGTTTTACCACATCTAGGTGGAGATATTATCAATGTATGATATACTTTATTATCTTCTAATATGTATGGTATAACTTTATTAGCACAACCTTTTATTTCATGTGAAATCCTAATATTAATACAGGTTATATTTTTTATCGTTTTCACTCTATTATTTTCTACTACTACTTTTCCTGCCAGCCCCACACGATGTCCTCCATCTACGGTTATATAACCATTACGCAACTCATCCTCAAAAGCATATAAAGAATAATTGCTAATGAATTCCATAGTATCCTTTAAATCTTTTTCAGTTATTATATGCGCTTTTTTACTACTTGTTACCAACTTATTCTGGTCCAGAAAGTATTCTTTATTATCCATTCTAATAATAAGAGGTTTATTAACTCTTAATCTAATTTCTTGTAATAAATCCAACTGTTCATTTTTTAATGAACCAAACCATCCTCGAAGGTTAGTTGTTAATATTTTTTCAACCGTTTCTTTCTTCATCACTTGTCCACCTTTCTTAAAACAATATATGCCTTGACCAACTTTTTTATGATAAGAATTTTGTATTAATCATAAACAAACTTAGTAACTCATATATTGTATAAATCAAATTAACAATGATGTTGAATTAAGCATTTTACATGGTTAATATATGATACATTCAAAATCAACTATATCCTTTTGACACTATAACCATATATGTAACTATAAACAATAAACTTTTGGACAAGGAGCAAGTATGTTATGAGAATAATTTATTTATTGATTTTATGTTTTTTTATTATAAGACCTATTAATGTTAATTGTACTGAAGAAATAAACTATGAATGGAAATACATACACGGAAAAGTCATATCTATACTGGAAGATACTGTAGATGAGGAAAATTGTATGAGATATCAGAAAGTACAAGTGGAACTAACAGAACGAGATTTGACAGGTCAAGCAGAAGTTGAAAACGTTATTAACACAGCTTCGATATATAAAATTGTTGTTAATCAAGGAGATGAAATAATTATAGTCTGCAATCAGACAGGTAATACAATAGAAAATGGCAGAGTATATTCTTATGCACGTGATAAGTATCTTATTTACCTTTTATTAGTTTTTATGGGTGCATTATTACTCTTCGGGGGTAAGAATGGATTCTATTCCATTATAAGTTTGACAATATGTGTTTCTTTGATACTTTTCGCCTTCTTTCCGCTAATAATGAAATCATATAATCCAATATTAGTGGTTAGTGTAATAAGTGTAGTCTCTACTCTAATTACATTATCAGTAATCGGGGGGCTGAACATTAAAACCTATGCTGCTATTATAGGTACCATTGGTGGAGTAATTACAGCAGGCCTGTTGACCTTTTATTTTGGAGCTCTGACACACATTCAAGGAATCGGAGATGAAGATGTAGAATTATTGTCATATTTTGCAGAAGGGTATAATCTTAATTTCAGAGACCTGTTATATGCTGGTATCATTATAGGAGCTCTAGGAGCTATTATGGATGTTAGTATGTCCATTGCATCTTCTATGGGGGAGCTATATGAAAACAACCCTAGAATCGGTAAGGATAAACTTTTTAAAGCAGGTATGAGAATAGGTAAAGATATAATGGGAACTATGTCCAATACACTTATTTTGGCTTATGCTGGTAATTCAATAAGCATGATCCTAGTATTCTTCTTATACGACAGGTCATTAGTACAATTTATTAATTCTGACCAAATAACCGGAGAGATATTAAGGGCTTTGTGCGGTAGTATCGGATTGATATTCAGTATTCCTATAACTTCTATAGCCTTTATATCCATTAGTAAAAGACATAATAATTATGTTCGACCAAGAGGGGTTTATAAAAATAACGCTCATTAGAAAAATAGCTGATTTAGTGAAACAAACTCTGTTTAAGCTATCCTTCCAATATAAATGAAAAACCATACCATTTATCAACTTGAATGGTAGATAGCTAAACAGAGTACTAATTTATAAGGTTTCCATCCATTTATTCCATAAACTCTCAATAATATTAACTAAGTTTGGATCGAATTGTATACCTTTGTTATCTTGTACTTCTTTATGACATTCATCCCAAGATAAACTTTTTTTATATGATCTTTCGGATATCATGGCATCTATAGAATCGCTTATAGCAATTATTCTTGATGCTAGAGGTATTTCTTTTTCTTTTAAACCTTCAGGATAACCTTTTCCATCCCATCTTTCGTGATGATATAGTACAATGATAGCTATATCTTTTAGATTCTTAGATTTCATCAATATGTCATATCCCATTTTACTATGATTTTTTACAATATTATATTCATGTGGTTGTAATTTACTGGGTTTATTAAGTATATTATCTGGAATACCAATCTTTCCTATATCATGTAAATGTCCCGCAAGATGTAAATCTTCTAATTCTTTTTTTTTAAGTCCATATTTCTTTCCTATATCATATGCCATATGTGCAACTCTGTCAGAATGACCACTTGTATATGTATCTTTTGCCTCTAATGCACCTATTAGACACTCTATAATATCATGATAACGATGAAATCTTTTATGCCTTAATCTATCAAAAATATTAATCACTTCTTTCTATATATTGAACTTAAGTATCTACAATTGATAATGATTAGCAATATCAATATAAGTATAATTTATATTATAAAATATGTCAATAAATACCAAAAAAAGCAAAAAAATAAAAGCCATAGTGGCTTTTATCATTGTATGACTTATGCTCTTGATAAGTATTCACCTGTTCTTGTATCAATCTTTATCTTATCTCCAATATTAACAAATAAAGGAACGTTAACATTAGCACCAGTTTCAACTTCTGCTGGTTTAGTAGCTCCAGTAGCTGTATCACCTTTTACTCCTGGTTCTGTATGAATTATCTCTAACTCTGCAAATAATGGAGGTTCGATTCCAAAAACTTCTTCTTCATGACTTAGTATTTTAACCATGTCATTTTCTTTAACAAATTTTAATGTATCGCCTATTTGATCACTATTAATTGCTATTTGGTCATATGTTTCACTATCCATGAAATGGAATAAATCACCATCGGAATATAAGTATTGCATATCCTTCTTTTCAATATGCGCTTTTGGCATTTTTTCTGAAGGTCTAAATGTTTTTTCAATAACTGAACCTGTTTTCAAGTTTTTAAGCTTTGTTCTAACGAACGCTGCTCCTTTACCAGGTTTTACATGTTGAAATTCAATAACAGTATATATTTGATTTTCATATTGAATTGTTAGACCATTCCTAAATTCTCCAGCTGATACCATATATAATTTCCTCCCTAACTTTTATCTTTTATAGTGTAAACTAATACAGAATTTTTTTCAATAGTTTTATAACAAATATTAAGATTAATCCGCAAAAAGTACTTAGTATAACTCTATATAACTTATTATAGATAGTCCCGAGTATAATTATACTAATTCAATCAATTGTTTTGGTGATGAAACGAAGTTAATTATGCCATCTTTGGTCACACTTACTAGATCTTCTATCCTTACACCACCGAATCCAGGTACATAGATCCCTGGTTCTACAGTAACTACCATGTTTTCGGTAAATACATTCTCGTCACTATATGAAAATCTTGGTTCTTCATGTATAAATAATCCTACGCTATGACCTAATCCATGACCGAAGTTATCTCCGTATCCTTTATCTGTTATAATGTCACGAGCAATTTTATCTATATCCTTACCTATACATCCAGCTTTTACAGCTTCTAAAGCTTTTAGCTGTGCATCCAGCACTATATTATATATTTCCTTTTGTTTTTCACTAGCTTTACCTACAACAAAAGTTCTAGTCATATCAGAACAGTAACCTTTATAGACACAACCAAAATCAAGAGTTACGAAATCTCCTTCTTCTATCTTTTTATCGGAAGGCTCAGCATGAGGTTTTGATGAATTAAGACCCGAAGCTACTATTGTATCAAATGATAAGTTTTCAGCACCATTTTTTTTCATACAAGTTTCTATTTCTAATGCTACTTCCTTTTCTGTGACACCTGGTTTCACAAATTTCAGTATATGCTCATAAGCAAGATCTCCAATGGAAGCTGCTTTTTGAATACACTTCAATTCCTCTTCATCTTTAATCATTCTAATCTTTTCTACTGTATCACCAATAGGTAGTAACTCTACATCATCAAGTCCTTTTTCATATGTACTAAACTCCTTATATGATATTGTTTCGTCTTCAAATCCTATAATTTTTGCATTATCTTTTATTATAATATCATTCAATATCTCTAGCAAACCATTTTTAGTATAATCTATTACTTCAAAATCAGGGCATTGTTTATTTGCTTGCTCTGTATATCTGAAATCCGTCAATAGTTTTTTCACATTTCTTGATATGTATAGATATGCATTAGAACCTGTAAATCCACTGAGATATCTTCGATTATAACTGTCTCTTATAAGGACTGCATCTATTTTTAGTTCGTCTAGGCTGTTTTCTAATTTTTGTAATCTCATCATTTCATCTTCCTTTCTACATTTTACTTATCTGATAAAATCAAAGTAACTTATTATGATATAATCTTTTCTAATGCAATTTTATAGCCATCAAGCCCTTTACCATATATTTGCTGTGCACATACTGGTTCAATAACAGATACATGACGAAATTCTTCTCTCTCATAGATGTTGGAAATATGTATCTCTATAGTTTTTATATTAACTGATGCGATTGCATCTCTTATTGCATAACTATAATGTGTGTAAGCTCCAGGATTAATAACAATACCATCAACTTTATCAAAATAGCATTGTTGTATTCTATCAATAATCTCTCCTTCTGAATTAGATTGAAATACGTCTACATTAACATTTAATGAATCAGCAGTTTCTTTAATCATATCCACCAAATCATTATAGTCTTTATTACCATATATACTTTTTTCTCTAATTCCAAGAAAGTTGAGATTAGGACCATTAATAACTGTAATTTTCTTCATAGTATTTTCCTCATTTTTAATTAATTATAATAGTGATATTATCTCTTCAGCAATACTTTCCACTTCTTTACCTGAAGTTTGAATAATTATATCTGCTGTACTGAGATATTTATCTTCTCTAGATTCTAACATCTCTGATATTGTTTTAACATAATCTTCCGTCTGTAATAAAGGTCTTGTATCATCATTTTCAACGTTATTAAGAATATGCTCAACATCTGCATGTAAAAAAATAACTTTACCTATTTTTTTCAACATTTCTCTATTACTTTCTTTTAGTACAATGCCTCCACCCGTAGATATAATATGATTACTCTTATCTACTAATGTTTCTAGATATCTTGATTCAAGATTCCTAAAATATTCTTCACCATCATCATTAAAAATATCTTTAATGCTTCTTTCTTCTTCTTTTTCTATTTCAGTATCAGTATCTATGAAATTTCTATTAAGTATTTTAGAAAGTTTTTCTCCTACAACAGATTTACCACTGCCCATAAAACCTACTAACAAAATATTTTCTACCATTGATACACTCCTTTTTATCCATATTGATTATTTAAATCAGTCATAACTTCTTTTAATATCTCTTCTGGAATATCCATATCATTCCAAATTTCATATGCTTTAACACCTTGATAGAATAACATCTGAAAACCATTCAAAATTTTTATTCCACTTCTCTCAGCTTCTTCTAGAAATTTAGTTTTACTTGGGTTATAAATCAAATCTACAGCTATATGAAATTTATTGTAGAAATCATTATCTTTAACTGGATTATCATGTACATTTGGAGACATTCCTATAGGTGTTGTCTGAATCGCAATATCAAAAGGTGCTATTTCCCTTATTCTATCTAATCCTAGTACTTCAGTTTCAACATCATAATATTGTCTTATATTATTAGCAAGTATTTCAGCTTTTATAACAGTTCTATTAATAATAGTTATTTTTTTGCATTTTTCTCTAGCACAAAGCATCCCAACAGCTTTAGCAGCTCCACCTGCTCCTATTATAACAACTTCACTATTTTTTAGCTGTACTTTGTTTTTTATTAAAGATATATTGAGACCTTCAGCATCTGTGTTGTATCCAATATACCCATTCTCTGTGAATTTTAATGTATTAACTGCTCCTATTTGTTTAGCGAGAGGTGTAATTTCTATCAAACTATTCATTACTTGTTCCTTGTATGGAACTGTTATATTGAGTCCTTGTATATTAAGTGCTCTTGCACCTTCAATTGCATCCTCCAACATACCCTCATTAACTTTGAATGGCACATATACATAATTCATATTTAATTTGTCCGCTATAAGATTATGGATACTAGGTGAGATAGTATGTTCTATAGGATTACCTATTAATCCTAATACTTTAGTATTTCCATTAATGTTTTGATTCATTTTTTTTTACCCTCTTTAAGTAAGCTTTTATGATTTTCTTTTCTGTGTTTCTTTTTATTTTAGTTATCCATTCTTCCTTTTCAGCTATAGGTACAACTAATATCGTTTTCAATTTTATACGATTACCACCATATATATCAGTAAATATCTGATCTCCTACTAATACAGTGTTTTTCTTATTGGTCTTGATAGCTTGCATAGCTCTCTTAAGATTTCTAGTCATTGGTTTTAATGCTTTATGAACAGCAACTAATTTCAACTTTTCGTTAAAAGTAGTTACTCTTAGTTTATTGTTATTTGAAACCAATGCTATCTTAAACCCAATTTTTTTTATATCTTCAAATAAATCTATTATCTCTTGGTTTGGATGCTCCATGTCATACGGAACAAGTGTATTATCTATATCAAATAATATTCCTCTATAACCTTCATCATATAATTTTCTATAATTTATTTGTCTAATTGAATCAGTATACTCTGATGGAAAGAATCTCTCTAACAATTATATCACCCTTAAGCTTAATCGAATTTTTGTGTTATGTTATATCATTTTGATTATAACAATATAAATACTACAATACAAGTTTTTTAAATGATAAGGTGGTCTATGCAAGAAAAGTGTGCAAATAGCACACATTTAGTTTTCGTATTTATTTGGATACAATTGCAAATCTTTTGTATCATCGCCATTATCGGCATAAACATATACATTATCATTATCTATACTTATACTAAAATGAGTATAACCACCTTTTTTCATTTTTAGTATAGGTAATTTATTAATTTTAAAACCTTCTAATTCTTTTATTAATGCATTAATAAAATTATCGTCTATAACATTAGAATTTATATCCACTTCTTTATTAATATTTAATTTCCCTATAGAATAATTTTTATATTTATTGTTATTATTAATTATATTTTCAGTAGCATGACCTAACAGTGTTGCGTTAGATATATCAGTTTCTCTTTTTAATCTGTCAATTTTGCTAATCTGTCTTGGAACAAAAATAGCAATAAGTACAGTCAATAGAATTATTATAAATGCTACTTCCACATAAAAATACTTACTTTTATTCTTCAGATAATCAACTATCCGGTTCTTCATGTGTAATGTCCTCCATTAAAAAGAATATTAACCTTTTAGTATCTCATTACTGGTTACAATCGTTGCTCCTAATGTATTCTTAAAATGATTAATAGCAAATTCATGTCCTTCATCTGTTAGTCCACAACAACAATCCTCTATTACAGTGATCTTATATCCCATATTGTAAGCATCTATGGCTGTGTGTAAAACACATATATCTGTACAGACCCCCATTAATACTAGTTCTTTAATATCGTGTTGCCTTAAAACTAAATCCAGTTCAGTTCCATTGAATGAAGAATACATGATTTTTGATATATTATATGTTTTTTCAGGTTTTATTTGTTGGAACATTTCTTCGTCAATAGCTAATTTGCTTCCATTTTTACAACAATGCAACGGAAATAGCTTAGCTTCTGGAGAAAATTTATAGCTATCTTTTTCATGGTTATCATTGCATATATATAATATGTTTTTATCTTCTTTTATTTTGTTTACGATTTTTATTATATTATCTTTTATAGCTTGCCCACGCTTACTCAGAGATAAAATACCTTTGTCATCAATAAAATCGTATACATAATCTATTAATAAGTAAGCTTTATTCATTTAATTTTCCTCCTTATACTATTCTTCTGTAAGTGATATTTTAAATTCTTCAGATTTTCTTCCTAATTCATTATTATATACCACTACCCATAAATATCCAAGACCATCTGAAAATTCTTTATGCTTTAATATAAATTTCGCTTTATCATTCTCTATAGATCCTGAAGTCACTAACTGTTTATATTCACTGTTATCACTTCCTGATGGAACAAAATACACTTCTGCTTCAGTTGAATTACCTTTCACTGATGCTGTTAATTTCGTATTATCATAAATAGCTATGAAGCCTGATTCATCTTCCAATAGTTTTCTTCCTGACTCATCTTCAAATATTATGCTTTCGATAACTGGGGGTTGCTGTTCTAGTAACTCTTTATATAATGTCATATATTTGTCGTCATTACTAGATGAACATGCTGTCAACGATAATACCATAGCTCCTAAAACAACTATTTTTTTAAATGTATTCATGTACTTTCCTCCTAATAATTCTCCTGTATTTCTTAATAACCTATAAATATTGAACTAAAACATCTATATACCCATTTTAATAAGTTCAATAGACTTTCCCTGATATGTAATTTATTAAACTCCCAGTATACTTAAGATTATATTATTAAGCACTTATAAATATAGTTTAGCCAGTTGTTCCTTATTTAACATTAACTTCATAATTATTCTAATGGATAATATACCACATTTTATAATAATATAGTAAATGTGTCAAATTATGGTTTGGAATTTGTATATTCAATTAAGTAATTATCCATCAATAGAATAAATTATTTCAATTATTATTCTATTAACTTTAATGATTATTAGTAGTTTTGACTCCTATATTATAATACATTTTCCAATTTTTGTAAAATAAAAAGGCCAATTTATGACCTCTTCAACCGTTATTATATTTAATTCGATTCAGTCATGCACCAATAATATTTACTAAAAATTACTACAAATCTAATAATTTTTTGATTCATTAAATTTTAGTAACTTTTTTATACCAGCAATAGAATCTACAATTTTATCTTCTGACACATTCTCTTTCAATTTGTTAATTATAGCTTCAGAATAGATTTCAGTTAATACATTGTCTATATTTTTTATACAATCATTTTCTTTATTATCAGGAAATTTCATTATGATCTTAATATCATCCTTGTTCAAATTAAAACTCCTTATTATATCTATTAATAAATATATATGTAAGAACTTGTAATCTAATTAATATAAAATAAAGTAGACCCTGTTTAGTCATAATTAAGTTAAACAGAGTCTATCTTATAATGAGTTTTCTCATAACAATTGTTAATTATTTATTACTTCTTGATAAGATATCTTTAATCATTTCTATGTTATCAGTAAGATTACTTAAAACACTTACAGCCTGCCCTAATTTGTCATCACCTTTTATCATCTTGTTCTTGAGGAATATATCTTTAATTTCATTAAGACGCTTTTGTTCTTCGCTATTTAGGCAACCAACAATTTCTTTCCACTTAAGCATATTTGCTTCTGCACCAGTTGTCAGTGTCTGTGAATCATTTTCATAGCTTGCAAGAATTTGATGAGTCAATTCTTCGTCATTCATTATAGAAACTACTTTTTCAGCAATCTTATTCATGTTTCTATAAGAACCTTGAAGTTTAAAAGGTGGTTCATTTCTATATTCATCAGCTTGAGCAGCAGAATATATATATTCCATATTAACTTTTAATACTACATCTCTTACTCTAGATAGTTTTTCTATAACGCTAATATACTCGTTAAGCTCATCTATTGAATAATTACTCTCAAGATTGACACTTTCTCTTTCTGCTCCATTAGCCATTTCAATAAGACCATATATATCCTTTTGGCTTCTACTTGTCAACTTACTAAGAACAGGATTAGAGGTTAAGCTGTTTTCAATATAACTAAGTTTGAACGCTTCTTCATTTTCCCTAAGCATATCTCCAAGATTATATACATCCGCTCTATTAGAAAGCATATCTGGTATCTTGAACTTTTCACCACTTTCGGTATAAGGATTACCGGCCATAACTACAGCCACCTTCTTACCTCGTAGATCATATGTCTGTCCCTTACCATTATATACCCCTTCAATCTTTCGCTGTCCATCACATAATGATATGAATTTCTGCAAAAATTCTGGGTTACAATGTTGAATATCGTCAACGTATATCATGACATTATTTCCCATCTTAAGTGCAAGATTAAGTTTTTTGAGTTCCTCTCTCGCACTAGTATTATTTGCTTTTCCTGGATCTAATGATGTTACGTCATTTCCCAGAGAAGGTCCATTGATTTTTACTAGAATAATACCAAGTCTACTTGCTATATATTCCATCAAAGTTGTTTTACCATAACCTGGAGGAGATACCAATAGTAGCATACCCATTAGGTCTGTTCGTTTATTTTCTCCCACAACACCAATTTGTTTAGCTAGATTATCTCCTATCAAAGGTAAATAAACTTTATCAATGAGCATGTTTCTGACAAATGATGAAAGAACCTTTGGTTTGAATTCATCAAGGTCAAGTTCTGTTTTAAACTCCTTAATAAGTTCCTTTTTAATATCTTGGAATTTGATATAGTCATCAACAACAACATCACTATAATATTTTAATTTATTATTGAATTTAGTATAATTCAATTTATATATTCCATTATCAATTACAGAGTGACTTCCTACTAATTCAGTTATAGTTATTTGGGAATCTACATTAATGACTCTACCCAAATTAGCATCATTCTCAATTAGCATAACGATAACCTCGTCAAGTAGACCTTCCAGCTCATCTTCATCCACGTTTACAAAAATATCAGTATCAGTCCCATAGGCATTTACCCATTCTTTGATGAGATAGAAAAGACCTTCTATGTCTTCTATACCATTTTTTATTGATAGTTCAAAAGTTTCTAAAGCATTTTTATCTCGTAGATAACTAATAAAACCATCATATATTTTTTTAGCTTCCCTGCTAACTACAAAATCTTTGTTTTTCATGATTTCTTTACAAAGATATTCTGCAGCATCAGAAATATTTTTGTTATCGAATAGGTCTATTTTGCTGTATGTATCTTCAAGTTTTCCAACTACATAAGGGATATAACTTGTCAAATTAGGTGATGTATTAAAATATATGTTAACCTTAGCTAATTCTCTTAATCTGGATGATAATAATTTTTTCGTATCACTATCAATCAATCTATTCCAGAATAATCTAGCCAATGCCCTAACCTGGCTATTATATATTAATAAGTCTATATTCTGATTAAGTTCAAGTAATGACTTTAATATCTTAGCTCCATCACTATCATGTACCCCTTTTGTGTAACCTTCTTGATATCTAGGTTCCATATATTTTTGAACCATTTCAACCAACTGAGTTTCAGACTTAGAATATAATGCATCCAAACTTTCAAATTCTTTATTACTTGCTGCTCTGAAAATCAAATAAGCAAGGTATTCACCTCTATATACATCCCTATTCTCCGATACTATACTCTGCCCAAAGACATGCTCATATAAGCTAATATCCTTATGAACTACTTTATCCCAAAAATCAGTTCCTGTTATATGATAATATAATTCATCATCTTTTTGTACAATAGATAAGTCAATGGCTTTTGTATTAACTGAGAATTGATGTCTTCCTAATTTTATGACATTCTCACCATTAACATAGAGGTCTTCTTTATCTTTCAACTGACGAATAGCATCTTCTTTTAATTTTTTAAGCCTGGAACTAATTTCATCAGCCTTAACATTATCTCCTAATTCTCTTAGACTAGAAATAATATCTCTGACTTTTTCAGCCATAATATCAGTAGCAAGATAACCATTAATCTTTTCAATAGAATCATAACCATTAAGTCTATTAGTTATCCCTTTTATAATACGCTCTGAAGAATTAACTAATCCTAATATACGTTTATTCATCTTGTCTATCAATGCTTGTTTCTTACTCTCAAAAGCAGTGTAGAGTTCTTCTCTTTTTTCACCAAGTTTATCTACATAATCATCAAATTCAGCGAATTTGCCTTCTAATTCTTGAATCTGTACCATTACTTTATTAAGATATTGTTCACATTTTTCTATGGTATCAGAAACATCTAAATAGTTAACAACAGCTTGGCTAAGTAATTTCATCTGTGAGTTAAACTGAGTAGTCATTTCACTTTTAGTGAATTGCTCCACCCTTGTTTTCAATCTTGCCTTAGCATTATTTATTAGTGAAAACAATGATGATATTTTGTCTATAATTTCTGTAGTCATCGTAGGATCTTCAATCTTAAAATTACTGACAATATCTATAAGAAGCTCTAACTCAGCACATGTATCATCTATTTTTGCCCATAATTCTTTACCTTCTTTTGATTTATCAACCTTATCTACGCCATCTTGTAATTCTTTTACTTTATCGGCATATGGTTTTAATCCTTCAGGTTGCATTATAAACTCTACACACTTCTTAGAAAACTCCTCGTTCTTTTCTCTAACTTTAGTATCCAATGAGTCAACAAATGCTATATCTGTGTATCTTAGGTCTCTAAGGGAAACAATTTTACCACGAAGATTTCGTATGTCCGCCAGAACCTTCACATATTCATTAATACTATCAAATGTTCCATATTGTAGTTTTTTAAGAAGTTCCTCTGATTCATTTCCTACATTATCTATTTGCTTCTTTGTAGACTTTTTAATCCTCACAACTTTTTCGAACTCACCAATTGCAAAAGTTGATGTATCTTTTATAGATATAAGTATTTCTTTTAAGTTGTAAACCTCTTTTTTATCAAGCCAGAAATAAGAATCTATTATTTGTTCGGATTCTTTTACAATGTCAATATATATACTTTGATAGCTTTCACCTTTTTGAATGAGTTTGTATACTATCTTACATTCAGCCATGCAATTTACGATATCCTTATTACCGATATTAAATAATATGGAATCGCTTTTACCCTCATTTACGTAATTTTTCCCAACATAAGGTGTTTGCCATATCTGTATCATATGATTTTTTCTAGGTTCATCTTCGTTTTTGAATACTATCATCTCACCATTATTAAAATGTGAGTATCCACTACAGACAATTGGTGTATCAATTGTCTGCTCAATAATATTATATGAATATACTAAATATATACCGCTATCAATATTATAGAAAATATACTGATAATCCTCTCCATTAGATGAACTAATCATCTGATCAAAAACAGAATTATCTGCTGGAACGTCAAATACTTTACATTCTCCATTTTGCAGATAATAGCCTTTGGGGAAAATTAGTCCATGATTACCAGGCAAGAGCATACAAGTATCTTTTATGGCATCGATTCTTATAACATTCTTTAACTTATTATTAAATATAAAATACCTGTAATCATTTTCCTTGTATGGCTTAATCTTAAGTATTATTATTTGATCTAGGTCCGCATAGAATATCTCAGCATCATCAAGATTCTGGTCTTTATCTTCAACATCTTCTGAATATATTCCCTTACCGATTTCAGTATTATCTTCTACTTTTATTGTTAAATCTCCACCAATAGTTTCAACAAAGACTTTATCAAGAATTGAAACATGAGGGTGAATACCTGTTCTTTGGTCATCTCTCGATGCTTTAACAAATTTGAATTCGTTCTTATTTGTAAATTTAACTTCATGATCGCTTCTACAATCTACATATGTAAGCTTACCAGCTTCTATCAACCATTTGAATACTTTGATATCTGCAGCATTTTTTCCTGTCTGGAAAATCATATAGAAGTAAGGTTCAGTTATAGTGAACTTAGCAAAAAATGTATTCTTATAATACTTATACAGTTCATCAAAGTCTCTCAGAAACTGCTCATTATTAATTAAGTCAAGTGTCTGCTTTTGGAATGTACAATCCTTATATTGATAAATTGAAAATACATCGCTAAGTTCAACTTTAGATTTCAGTCCTATATGAACATTGTAACCAAAGATAAAGTAATCGTCTACTGGTGCCATATCTCTAGGTATACAATTATTTTCAGTTAAAATACGTTCACTTCCAAGAAGCTTCGTTTCAATAGAACCAAAAACATCTTTTCTCATTGAGTTAAGCTTGTGTACACGTTCCTTTAAATCATTTCCTTGTTTAATAAGCCTATTCTTGATAACTTCATACGTACCATTTTCCATATCATTATTATCGTTTTTTGTTTTTATATTTTTATTATCTTTAACATCCAATATCATCTACCTCATTTACGTGTAGTTTCCATCATTTTTGCTGGTAAATCAGCAATACCTGCCTTATTAACAGTATTTAATAGTTTACCTAACATTGTTTTGTCTTCACCATTAGCATTCTTCATCATTTTATTAACAGCACCCGTAATTGATAGATTTTTTAGATCTTCTGATGTTAAATTAAATCTATCAGTTAAATCTTGTAATTGTTTCTTGAAGTAATCTGGGTCTCCTGTAATAAATGTTTCTTTTATATCACTAAGTACTTCACTATTATCTACTAAGCGGTCATAAGATTTACCTCTGGTAATTGAACCCACGATTTTATCAAAGAACATAGTTTCTCCACCAACAATATCAATCTTAGCTGATTTAAGTGCTTCTGTGATAACAGCAGCTTGTGAACTCGCTATATCTTTTTGGATATTGATATCTGCAAGTGCAATTTCTTTATCTTTTTCTAGTTTTAATTTGAACTCTTCATGTTCTTTTCCTACTTCATCTAATGCTTTCATGCTAGTAGCTTTTTCTTTAATTCCCTCTGCTTCTGCTAAATATTTTTTCTTCAAGATATCTGCTTCAACATTTCCTTCTTTTTCTTTTACATCTATCTTAGCAATTTCACCTTTTGCTTCTGCTATAGCTTTTGCTTCAATGACTTTTGCTTCTGCTATACCACTAGTAGATTCTTCAAGTATCTTAGCATCAACAATTACTTTTATGGATTCAGCTTCTTTTTGTGAAGCTTTTAATTTAGCATCTGCATCTATTACTGTCTTTTCAGCAATTCTCTCAGCAGCTTGTTTTGAAGCTTCTGCTGTCTTGACTTTTATGATAAGATCCTTCTGGGATTGTTCTTCTGCCTTTTTGATAGCTACAGTTTTATAACGATCCGCTTCAGCTATTGCACGTGTATCTTTTATCTTCTCTTCTTCAACAACAGTATCTTTTTCTACTGCTACTCTTTCTCTTATAACTGATTGTATATCTTTCTTTTGAACCTCTACTTCTTTTTCTTTTTCTATAGTAGCAAGTTCAACTAATTTTTCTTTCTCGGTTCTTTCGAGTAATCTTTTTCTATCAACTCTCTCAGTTTCAACCGCTTCTGTGCTTTCTTTTGCTTTCATAGCAACAATTACTTGTCTTGATTTATTTTGTTCAGCAACTTCTATTTCTTCTTCAGTCTTAACTCTTGCCATTTCTGACTTGAATCTTTCTTCCTGAGCTACTTTCTCTGATTCCGCTGTCTCTCTTGAATTAATAATCGATATTTCTCTTTTTTGTTTAGCCTCTGCTTCAGCATTTTGTTTTTCAAGTTCTAGTATAGCTTCTCTTGCAGATACATCCTGTTGTTTTATAGTCTTTTGTTTATCTCTTTCTATCTGATTAGCTAGTATTCTCTGTTCTGATGTAAGTTCAGTTATTTTCTTGATACCTTCTGAATCTAAGATGTTATTAGCATTTAGAAGACCAACATCAGTCTGCTCTAAGTAATCAATTGCTGCATCATCCATAACATAACCATTTAAGTCTGTTCCAATGATCTGAAGGATTTCATTTTTGAAAGTCTCTCTTTCAGTGTATAATTGAACAAAATCGAACTTCTTACCAACTGTTTTTAGAGCTTCTGAAAACTTAGCATCAAAAAATTCCATCAAAGTCGTACGATCTGATGCTTTTTGACAACCTAACAATTGAGCAACTTTTAATACGTCTTCTCTTGTTTGATTAACTCTAACAAAAAAGGCAACCCTAATATCAGCTCTTAGATTGTCTTTACAAATCAAACCATCTTTACCTTCTCTAGCTATCTCTACTCTTTTAACAGAGATATCCATTACTTCATATCTATGTATTATTGGCACTACGAAAATACCACCAAAACATACTATTGAACCACCTACACCATTTCTTACTATGACTTTTCCCTGTTCAACCTTGTGATAGAATCTTGAAAATAGTGCAAGTAATCCGCCAATTACAATTACTACTACACCTATTGCAACTAATACAATCTGAATTGAATAATCCATTTTAACACTCCTTATTTTTACTGAGATAATTTCATTGTTGTAACTATTTCCTTGATATAGAATTTGTAAATTCTTTTGCATTAAATAAATTTTAGGTAAAATGCAATCATAAATCTAACTTGACAATGTAATATATATCTTTATCTGTGTCTTTTCTGCTAACAAATGCGACTTCATCCTTATCAAATGACTCTTTATCGTACTCAGATTTGACATTAATTATTAATGAAGCACCATCTCTTTTGATTCTAGCTTGACCTAGACGTCCATCTTTCATTTCGCACATAAGTATGCATAGTTGTTCAATTACCTGATTACCTCTGTTATCTTGCATATTACTATACTTGAAAATACCTTTTAGAGGAATGGTTTCACATTTAGTAAAGAGTACACTAATTATCATAACAGGTATTAGTAGTATTCCATTTAACAGACCTCCTACAACAACAAAGGGTAAGTAATACATCAACATGGATATAATCCAAAAATTCAGTGCAAATATGCTGAATACTAACATAAAAGGTAATTCACCTACATTTAGAAACGCTAAAATTGCATAGAATGGACCTGAATTATCAGCACCTACATCAATATCAATATCTAAGAAATCAAAATCAAAAGCACCGATAATAACAATAATCCAGTACAATAATACCACTCCTAATAAAGCAGTAGGTATAATATTTGCTCCTGTAACAGCATTTTTTAGCAACTCCGTAATAATAACCCCCTTAATATAAAAATCATGGTAATTAACTTGTAATCTTTTCCTATTTTTTTATTTTTTTACAACACATGCCCAATTCGAAATATTAAAAAATATGTACGTGAAGAACTAAACACTAATAATATATATTATACATGTAATTTTATTACCAAATGTGTAGATAGTCAAGATATAATAGTGAGTTAAAACTCTGTTTAACATATTATTATTGATATTTAATTATTGGAATTTTTGCATTAAGTTAGTTTTAGTATAAAAAATGAGTTCATCATATGATTATTCAATTATAATATTACGTATTATATTTTAATATGAACTATTTTATTAACAAAGTTATTCTTAAAAAATGGTATTAACATTAACACTCTAACACCTTTCCATCTTTTTTTATGATAATCAAAATAGTTCCACTCGTCAACAAATTTTATCGCAGTGTTTATCTTTTCCATTTCTTTTCCTGATTTAATTCCCCATTTGAATGTTGCACCTGTTTTATTTACTGTCTCATGTTTTTTACCATTTCTAGCTACTAAAGGCGTCATCATTTCAAATAGCATATTAGCTCCTGAAAAATGTTCTGATAATACATTCATTAAATTTTCTATTTGTTGTTTTGTAAAATACATTAAAATTCCCTCTGCTATTATTAAGATTGGTCCTTCTTTCTGTATATCATCAATCCAAGTAAAATCAAAAACTGATTTACCTATCATCCTATGTCTCTTAGTTTCCTTAAAGAATTTTTTCCTTAATCTTATGGGTTCTGGTAAATCAATGTCATACCAGCATATTTGTCCATTATCAACTCTAAAATATCTAGTATCCAAACCGCATCCAATATTAATAATTGTAGCATTCTGATATTTATTTATAAAAGTTCTTACTTCTCGGTCAAGTATTTCTGTTCTAACTGCCACTCCTGTTTGGGTCATCCATGCACCTTCAAATTTTGTAAAATCATAATCTATCTGCTCCATCATTTCTAGTGCTTTATCATCAACTACTATAGGATTATCAATTTTTGATTCTGCCGCTCTTGCCCAAAGAGGAATAAGTAATGTTTCTGGTACATCCGTTAAGTACTGCTCCATATTTAATCCTTCTCTCTAATTATTATTATCACTATATTATATAATAGAATTTTAATGTTGTAAATGATAATAATAATCATAATCATAATATGTCTAGTAATTAATATACTTTTGTACAAACAGACGGAAGTTTGAAGCTATACTGCAAAATATTATAAATGTGGATTCAATTCAATAAGTTGATGTAATTGTCTTTTCTCCTTGGTACATTTACAACAGTAAAATGTGATTTTCACCCTTTACGAAATACCTAATCTACATTTAACTGTTTCACTTACTTCAAAAACTTTTTCTTGAGGCAGTACAATTTCATAGGGTTTACCCCCATCTATCAATGAATCATATTCATGTACCAGCTCTGTTATATCTGTAATAGAAACAATATAATCATTCACATACTTTTCAATATCCATGCTTCTTTCGTAGAATAAATGTTACTATCATATGATGTAAGCACACAATTATCTAAGATATCTCTAAACCCTTCACAGGTCATATCTATGGCTAGAATTCTTTCTTAATCTGGTTTCTTAGCCCATCCCGAGCGATACATCATCCATAAAAAAGAAGGTTTTACCCATGTCATCCTATTCAACTTAAAAGAACTACCAAAAGATTTAAGTAGCTTCAATACTATCTCAATCAAAATCATTTGGGAAACCATGGAATGCAACGATTCACCTTTGACTTATATCTTAAATATTCTTGTCCAAATGTATTTTCCAAAATAATTTCTTCTTTTTTTACAACTATACTCAAGAGCAACCAATAAATGAAAGGAAAAACTAAAAGCAGTAGATTATTTTGCAACAATAGTATTCCTGTGAACACAATTAAAAATGCTGAATATATAGGATTTCGTACCCACGCATAAGCACCTGTAGTTACCAATTTATTATCTGCAATATTTTTATCTATTCTTGATATAATAACTGCTTGTACCCACAAAATAATTCCTATAACAATTAATACAATTCCTATAATAAATAATGGGATTTTCATTATATGTACTACTCCAACCGAAAAACATTTCAACTTTCCTATGTATACTGCGACACAAGTTAATATAAATATTAGTATCACATAAATAGGTCCAACTCCAAAATATGACATATGCTTTTTTTTATTCATTATATTAGCTCCTTCTATTCACAATATATATTTTATATGCTTGTGTTATCATATAATATTTTTCAAACTTTCAAACCAACCTAAATACTTTTTCCATATTCTCTATCAATTTATCAAACCAAAATAAATATCTGTCTTTATTAATTATTATTATTATACTAATTATTATCCTTTTTTACTACCTCATCTTTTTAGAAATAAAATTAATTTATTTTCTATCGTACATTATATTCATGTTACATTTATATTTTATGAATTGAAGAGAGATAACTGATATGATATAATACATATGTTATAAAATATAGTTACAAAAAGGAGTAAGATTATGAAAAAAACCACAAAATTATTAAGCTGTATATTGACACTACTATTTATGACATATCCTTTGACACAAAGTTATGCAGAAACATCAATATCTAATCAGAATAATAAACAACTGTATATTTATAACCCTAAGCTAGAAAAATTTATTCCTGAAAATGAATATAAGCAAAACATGCTATCAATACCAAATAAGATACCTAATTGGAGATATTTGACTATTGATGGCAAAAAATATTCAATAAAAATATTAAGTGCACAAATAAATAATACAGATTCTAATAACATGCCATTAACTCAGATGGATAAAGTTATGACCATAGCAAATGGACAAACTCAATCAGTTAAGAGTGTTAATGGCTATACTACAACTCATATGACATCCCATGTGAAGAAACATAACAATTCATTTTCTTTTGGTATTGCTACTGATGGAGCATTTACTGAAAAATTAGCTCAAAAAACCGGAGGATTTAATTTTGGTGTTTCTTCTGAATTTACTAACAATTATGAAACAACTGATACTAAACGAACTGTTGAAAAAGAGGTAATAACAGAAACAAGTACTTATTATATTCCCAGTTGGGCAACAAATTGCAATGGGATGGATTGGTATACTTTTAGTAAGATGGAAGTCTATGATATGGTTATTGAATTGAGAGAAGAATTCACTACAGACGATCCTGTGAAAGGATATACCGAGTTAATTGAAACTGATTTTTATGTTGATTATGATATATGCCCTAATGGAAGATTAAGGTGTAGTCATTGCAATCAAATAGTTGATGTTGGTCCAGGTTTGAAAGGCTATCATGTGAAATTTGCAAATGGAAGATGTGAACATTATGAAAAATTATGTTTTAGAATGGAATCCCTTGATAAAGGATATAAGCCTTATAATTCAAATAGATCTACTACGATATCATTTAAATATTATAAGCCTATAAAAATAGGTGGACCTTATGAGTGGCATATTGACCAGCCTAATAATTTAAATTTTAAATATCCTGTAGAACTAATACCAAAAGGAACAGAAGAAACTATCGTTTGTGGAGATAAAACATATTTATACCGAGTATTAGAGTCAAATTTACAACAACCTTATTATAGCAATTTACCAGGAACTCAAACTGGGATGGTAATGGATGGAACCGAAACAACTAAAATTGTGTTCAATGAAAAAACTTATAAATCATCTTTTAAAAAAATACACTCCCAATCCAATAAAATTTCATGGGAAGCTAAAGGTAAACTTTTCAAATGGCTAAGTTTAAGTGCAGGTGGAAGTCATTCCAGCGAAACTATAAATACTACATATAATGACGAAGAAAGAGACAAACAACTATATACAGAAACAAGTTTCAAATTTCCTAAAGAATATCAACAAACATATAAATGTATAGAAATATATGATACAGTAGATGTATTTGTATTCAAAGTCAAGTGTGAAGTTATTCCATATAATAGTAATGGAAAGTTAGATTTAGCTAATAAAGATATTATTACACTAGACTTAGAAAAAGAATTCCCTAAACGTTATAGTAAACCTAGCAAATTATAATTAGATAGATCTATGATAATCCAATTAACAGTCTTTTAATATAGAGACTGTTAATTGGATTTTGAGAGTATTATTTATCCGCTTTCTGCAACCTCTACATCACCTAAAACAACAATAGGAATTTGCCTATTTAATCATAATAATTTACATTAACACCATTCATACCAACCTCTGGTTTTGTAGTCATATAGTCATTTACTATTATGATTACTAACTCACCATTTATTGTTCCATCTATAGATGTTCTTCCGTCCTGTACAAAAAGTGAATAGTCATCAGTTCCTTCAAGCAAATCAGTAAAATACGCTACTAATAATTCATAACTAACATCAGAATAATATAATACTTGACGCATCATTCCTTCAAGACCAGCCTCATCATTAGCTATAGTTTTTACTTCGTATAATAGTAGACTTCTTGTATCTCCTTTAATTTCTTTATCACCATAATAATCATCAGCATTACCCTCACTCATAGTTCCATTACTATTAATCTTAAATAAATCCATATCTACTTTTGATTCACTGATAAATTTAACTGCCCAGTTAATTTCTGCTGTTGTACCATCATCATACAAATCAATTTGTCTAAATTTTATAGGTGCAATATATTTTAGTGAATACCAGAACTCCATAGTAACTCCACTAGTATAAATAGTTTTAATATAAAGCGTTTTCTCTCCATTCAGCATTTCATAATTAGCAGTAAAAGTACCTTCACCATCAATGACCTCTAATTCTTCGACAAATTCTATATTAAGAAGTCTGATAGGTAGCATATTACCATCAATAACCTCAGCATAGTTAGTATAGTTCATATGCTCCGTAGTTGTTTTATCTTCTATTGAATTATATATTGCTTTTGTAATCTTTTTTCCAGCCCAGTATGTATCTATTCTCACATTATCATCTTTATAATAAACATCATATTTAAGCACGTTGTTAGAATCAATATCTACCGAAGTTCCTTCAATTAGCATAGTAAAATCAGTAGGTCTAGAATTAGTTTTAACTATAGATTTAATATCATCTATAGTTAACTCGGATTTATCTGTAGGAATTTTAACCTCTGTAGAGATATCACTTGATACCTCTACATTACTTGGGTTAACTGCATCTATTGATTTCCAAATTCTATACATGGTCATAAATGCTTGTTGTCTTTGGTAGCTACCTTGTGGATCGAACT
The DNA here is from genome assembly GCF_054408565.1 of Vallitalea sediminicola. Lineage (NCBI taxonomy): Bacteria > Bacillati > Bacillota > Clostridia > Lachnospirales > Vallitaleaceae > Vallitalea > Vallitalea sediminicola. The sequence continues at coordinate 23,599 of NZ_BTPT01000025.1, read as the reverse complement.
TATTGGCTCCAACACCCTTCATAACATTTATATCATAAACATAACCAGTATAAGGTTTTGCCCAAGAAGCAATCTTATTTATATCAGCATAATCAGGTGTGTTAAGAGTCACATCTCTACCACATGCCATTGCAGTTGTTGTCAAGAACTTAGCTGCTTGCTCACGAGTAAGAAAATTATCAGGTGAAAATTCAGTGGGTGATGTACCATCTGTTATCCCCAATGCTTTTGCTGCTCTGACTTCTTTGGTATCACAATCAGTAAAAATTTTCATTGGCGCTATTTCTGTACCCACTTCATTTAGATACTCGTCAATGCTCATATCAGATTTTACTTCTATCATTCTAATAGCAAGTATACAAAACTCTTCACGAGTGATTGATTTGGTGTAATTACCTTGCATTTCTTCTGGAATCAACTGTTCCCCTATTGCCTTTTCTACTTCTTCCATTGCCCAGCTTGCAGGCGCATCTTGGACGTTATCCACTATCTTGGTCAGTGGTGTATACCACACTTCACTACTCTCATAACCTAGACCTTTTCTATAGTTACCACCCATTGTCCATAGTGTATTATCTTTCATAACTACTGCTGCATGACGCTCTCCATTAGAAACATAGGATACATTATCAGCATATTTGTATGGAGTCATTTGATCCCCTTCATCATTCCACTGATTATTCCATCCCCATAATGTACTATCTGTTTTTACAATAAGCACACCACTTCCATTGTTACAAGCTGTTATAGTTCGTACATCATCCATCACTTTATATGGCGAACCTGCATCTTCTACCCAACCGTTTTCTGTGTATATGCCATCATTCATTCCATGTCCCCAGCTATAAAGTGAGTCATCTGTTCTAATTGCAAATACTGTACTACCGTGCAAACGAATTAGCTTGACATCATCAAGTATTTTTACTGGCACAAGTGAATCTTCAAGGCTCATATTACCAAGCTCACCATCAGAATTGTCTCCCCATCCCCATAGCGTGTTATCATTTTTTATAACATAAGTAGTACCCCAACCATTAAAAACATCACGTACATCACTCATTACTTTTACAAATCCATTACTACCATTAGCCTGTGTATTTGTCCCATCACCTATATACACATCTCCACACAGCCAAAGTGAATTATCATTTTTTATTACTGCTATACTAAATTTTCCCATAGAAGCAAGTTTTACATCGTCCATTATCTTTTGAGGATACAGATAATCTGGGTTAACTTTGCCATCAGTTCCAGGATAACCTTCGAGACTACCCCATGCCCAAAGCGTATCATCTTTTTTCACTGCTACACCACCAAAACCATTTGCAGAAACTGCTTTTACATTCTCAAGTATTTTTGCAGGTGTTATTTGCACTTGTTTATGTCCATTGCCATTACCAGTATAACTACCACCCCATCCCCATAATGAGCCATCATTCTTTATTACATATGTGCTACCATGCCCAGAGGATACAATGCTACTTGTTTCACCTTCAGCAAAGGCTGTCATACAAAGAGATATTGTTAATACTAAAATCGAAGTTAAAATCATACTTATTCTTTTCATTCTACATCCTCCTATTTTTTAGTTGATAAGTCAATATAAGTTGAAACTGTAGCCATACCACCTTGTGACTGATCAATCTCTACATATACCATTGTTTCATTAATCATTCCTTGATAAATCACAGCCATAGTCGTAGGTGTTCCTATTTTCATATATTCTTGTGTATTTACTAGCAAATCATCAAAATGCTCTACCAGCTCATCAATATCCACATCAGATACATAATCAAATACTATGGAATAATCGTCTGTATACTCCTGTGTAGCTTTTGATACTTCATATGCAAATGCTTCTTTTAATTCTTCATCACTCATAGTTACTACTCTTATTTCACCTGAATCATTTCCTTCAATCCCTAACATTTTTTCTACATCTACAGCTCCTTCAGCTGGTAAATCACCAAGCTCAGCTTCTGCTAGTTTTAGTGCCTCATTCATGCCTTGCATTGTCTGTTTTTGCTCATCTGTCAGGTTATTTCCTCTTGCTTTTTCATACTGATATATATCGGTTATACTCATTCCCATATTTTCAGAAGCCAGTTGCCACTCACTTAATACTGTTTCACCTCTATCCTTCGTTTGAGTGATATATTCTTCTGTTGTCATTCCATATTTTTCTGCACTCAACTTCGCAAGTCCATCAAGTGTCTTTTGTAATTCTTTTACTGATACACCTTCTTTTTTTGCTTGTTTTTTTATATCATTTGAAACCTCGGTTACAGGTTCTATTTCTTTTTCTGATTTTTCCACTTCAGTTTTTCCTGTTGTTTTTTCAGTAGTTTTCGCAGATGGATTAATCGCCTCATCTACTTTATCTTTTACACCACAGCCAATAAGCGAAGTGCTTAATATAATCATTAGAACCAACAATAAACTCAATTTATTTTTCATGTCTATCTCCTTGTTTAATTAATTTATACTTACTTATTAGTAATACTATTATTAGTTTCTTTCTACTTAATCTCTCCCAAATAAATTAGCAAGTCCTGAGAGTTCTTTTATACCGCTAGATGTAGCATTTTTTGTTTCACCTTTACTTTTACCTGCTGCACTCATAACTCTATCAGCCATTCTGCTGAATGGAAGTGATTGTAACCATACTTCACCCTCACCACTTAATGTACCGAGGAACAATCCTTCGCCACCAAATATTCCACTTTTGATATCACCTGCAAACTGAACATCAAAGTTAACATCTTTAGTCATAGCAACTAAGCAACCAGTATCTATTTTAAGTATTTGTCCATGTGTAATTCTCTTTTTGATTATTGTTCCACCAGCATGTAGGAATGCCAATCCATCGCCATCTAATCTCTGCATAATAAAACCTTCTCCGCCAAAGAAACCTGCACCAATTTTCTTTTGCAGATGTATCCCTACAGATACTCCCTTTGCTGCACATAAAAAGGCATCTTTTTGACAGATAATAGTTCCATTCATTTCAGTCAAATCAACTGGAATAATACTACCTGGGTATGGTGCACCAAAAGCAACGTGTGCTTTCCCATCCTGTACATTAGTGAATGTCGTCATAAAAAGACCTTCTCCTGTTATAAGTCTTTTCCCGGCACCCATCAATTTACCCATTAGCCCTTTACCTTTATCACTTCCACTACCATCACCGAAGATAGTTTCCATCTTGATTTTTTCATCCATATACATCATAGCTCCTGCTTCAGCTAAAACACTTTCTTCTCCGTCAAGTTCAATCTCAACGAATTGCATATCATCACCATACAATTTGTAATCAACTTCGTGCGCCTTTGTCATAACAGAATCCTCCTTGATTTTTAGTGAATACTAATATACATTTTATTTTATTGAAAGCTAAAGTTATTTACAATATAGCTAAAGTCATAGATTCATACACGTGAGTCATTTGAATTTGTATAAAAAAATGACCTGCGTCACTTTGCGTGTACGTAGGCCATTACTTTTAAATTTTATGTATTTATCTTTTGTCTTCTATTCTTTAATACTTCTATTATCCCATCACTACAAATTTTGTCTCACTACCAGTATTTGTACTATGAACTTCTAACCTTGTATCAATTCTTTCTTTCAGCTCTTGTACATGTGAAATAATACCAACCAATCTTCCTGACTTCTGAAGATCTATTAGGCAACTAATAGCACTATCTAATGATTCTTGATCTAACGTACCGAAACCTTCATCAATAAACATAGTATCCAGTTGTACCCCTCCCGAATACGATTGAACAACATCTGATAGTCCAAGTGCCATAGATAAAGATGCCTTAAAGCTTTCACCACCTGAAAGGGTTTTGACATGACGTGACTTACCCGTATAATTGTCATACACTTCTAATTCAAGACCACTTTGTTTGTTCTTTCTTTGAAGCTCATCTGTTCTTGATAGTAAATATCTGCCTTGAGTCATCTTATTTAATCTCATGTTTGCAGCCTTTAATATATCTTCTAAAAAAGCTGCCAAAACATACCGTTCAAAAGTAATCATCGCTCTATTGTTCCCTTGTGTCACACGTGAAAGGTTACCTATGATTTTATACTCTTTTTCTTTATTCCCTATTTCCGCATTAATCTCTTTCACTTCATCTACTATCTTCGCATTATTATCTATTCTGCCTTTTATTGCACCATTCTTATTATTGAGTTCGATATTTTCATTATTCAGAACATCGAGTTGCTCCTCAAACTCAAAAATATCCTCTACTCTAAGCTCTTTAGTTATGACAACTAAGTCTTTAAATTGTTGTCTCAAAGAATGTAGTTCCTTCGCATAGACGTCCAGCTTTCTTTTATATTCTTGTATTTGTTCTTTTGATAGTTTGGCAATACGATAAGTTTCATAATCTATAAATTCAGCCTCTTGTAATCTAGATTTAAAATCCAGCTTAACAGTTTCAAGCTTTTCACTATCACTAAATATAACTTTAATTAATTGTTCCTTACTAGTTTTAAACGTTACTAAATTAGTCTTAGCTTCATCAAAATTTTTACGTGCTTCTTCAAGTTTTTCTAAAGATTCTTTTCTCGCCCTTTCCTTTTTACTAGTCGCTTTCTTAAGTGCTATAGTGGTTCTAATATCTGTAGGGACATCTCTATAAATACTTTCTAAATCCGCTTTATCTTCTGTAAGTTTTTTATTTATTTTTCTATATTTAATCTCTATCTCTTCTTTTTGCTTCTCAGCACTCCTAATTATATTATCCAATTTTTGTATATCCAGTGATATTCTTTCCTGATCTTTACTTAATTTTTCTAATTCAAGAATTTTTTTATCTAGCTCTTGTTGCATAATTTTATTTTCACTTATTAGATTTCTGAAGTATATACTCTGCTGTTCTTCTGACAGCTCATTTATTTGAATTGGCATATCACAAGATAATTCATTAATGATTTCACTACGATCATCCATTAATTTATCCATTCTTTCTTTTAGAATTGCCAAATTTTTATTTTCTTTGTTATATCTATCATCAAATTCTTTCACATTTTCTTCTAATAGCGTCAATTCATCTTCTGTCACAACATGCTCAGAGAATTCTGCTAATTTTTTGTGATTAGTTGATCCACACACTGGACATGGGCTTCCCTCATCTAAATCTTTAGCTAAAAATGCCGCTTGATTCATTAGAAAATCAATTTTACTTTTCTTGTATTCATTATTAAGTGACTTAAGTTTCATCTGCACTTTATCTATTTCAGATTCTTTTTTCTTATATTTATTGGTAGTACTATCAATCTCAGCATAATTATCTAATAGTCTTTTTAGCTTTTTACCAATATCTTTTATCTTAATAGAAGCTTCTCGTTTTTTTAAACATTCAATACTTGCTTCATTGACTTGATCCTTTTTAACTCTAAGTATCTCAATATTTTTCTTTGAATTTTCAATAACATCTATATTAATTTGCTTATCTTTATCAAGCTTTTCATAGTTCTTTTCGTTAATGTCTATGGATTGTTTCACTTCTTCAATTCGATTAACTTTTCCTTCAAGAGATCTAAGCTTCATCAATTCCTCTTGTAGCTCTTCTCTTTGTTTCTCAACTTCCGTTGATGTCTCTTTTTGAAAATTAATCTTTGCTGTTTTAACTTTGTCTTCAGCGGCTTCTATTTTGATAGATATATCTTGTTCATCAATTTTTTTCTTAGCTAATTCTTTTTTCCTTACAAGAAAGTTCTCTTCTAATGGTACAATCGCTAACGCTTTCTCAGCATTATCAACCTTATTGGTTAATACTAATATTTCATCTGAATGTAATTCTTTTTCTTTTATCTTGTTATTTAAAATTTCTTTCTGTCTTAACTTTTCATTGTTTTCTTTGGCTTTTTCTCTTGCCTCAATATGCTTTTCTATTTTTTTACTCATTTTAGTCATAGCACTCAGTAAAGAATCTGATTTTTTTTCATCCTCTTCAATTAAGGATTCAGTCAATCTAATGATTTCAGCATCATTTTTTTCATCTGCTTTAATTAACCCTGGTAACTCATTATCCTCTTCACAATCTATTCTAGTAATTTCGTGATCTCTTATGTTTTTCTTTTTCTTTATTTCACCATATATACTCTTTGCTTGGTCTTCAAGTCTAAGTTGGAACTTTCTATAGAGATTTGTATCAAATAGTTGTCGTAGAACTTTTTCTCTATCCTGACTATCAGAGGTTAGTAATTTCCTGAATTCACCTTGAGGAATCATCATAATCTGTCTAAATTGTTCAGCATTTATGCCAACAACAGACTCAATTTTAAGATTAACATTTTTCACACCAGTGATTACCGTTTTGGGTTCACCATCATAAATGATTAATTCTGCATCTGATTTTTGTTCTGTATAACCTGTTCCTCTTGACTTTAGTTTGTTTTGTTTTGGTATTCGATGAATATGATACCTGATTCCTTTTAATTCAAATTCTAATTCTACCTCTGTTAATAACTCATCAGGTGAAAACTGGCTTCTTAGACTCTCTGCTGTACGCATATTTCCATTTGTTTCACCATACATTGCAAAACTTATTGCATCAAAAACAGTGGTTTTACCTGATCCTGTAGGTCCCGTTATTAGGAAAAGATTTCTGTCCTTTAATTTTGTAAAATCAATTACTTCAACATTGCTGTAAGGACCAAACGCAATCATCTTAAGTTTTATTGGACGCATTATGAAATCCTCTCCTTCTGAATCAATTTATCAAATATTGACGCTATCTCAACTCTTTTTTCAGTGCCAAATTCTTCACCAGATACATTCTCGTAAAACTCTGAAAATAAGTCTACTGGATTCTTCTTTGCAAAATCACCACTTGCTGATGTTGTATTTTCTCCTGCTTCCCTATCCAATTGTTCTTTTTCAAGCCTTAATATATTAGGATAAATACCTCTTAGCACCCCTATTGGATCTATAAGTTCACCTCTATCAGTTATTGTAGCCATTATATAATCATCTGTATTGGTCGACGAATAAATATCTTTGTCTGTAAGATTCTCTAATTTACCTTTTATGATTCTCATATCTCTAATAGGATTTAATTCTCTTAAATCAAGTGATACATTTCCTTCTGAATCCATAGAAATTAATGTTATCGACTTATTTTGTGTTGTTTCTGAAAAAGAATACTTAAGTAGTGACCCAGAATATCTAATATGGTCATGCTTTACCTTTTGTGGTCTATGCAGATGACCTAAAGCAACATAATTGAATTTCTCAAAGTAATCAACGTTGACATATTCTGATCCTCCAATTGATAGAGGTCGCTCTGATTCACTTGTCTCAAGCATCTCTGTCCCCATTACAAAAGCATGAGCCACACAAATATTTCTTGAATTATTTTCTAATCCTTCGTTTACACGACTTAGAATAGCTTTCATTGCCATATCATGATTTTTAATACTCTCATCATTATATAGTTCTCTAACTATAGCCGGTTCAACAAAAGGAATTGGATAAAAATTAACTTCTCCAAACTCATCTTCAATACTTATTGGTTCTATTTTCTCTGTTAAATTCCCACTAATATATAGACCATTATCACGAAGTAGCTTATTACCAAACCCTACTCTATCAGGGCTATCATGATTCCCCGCAATAGCTATTATCTTAGTTTTATGTTTCATAACTATATCTGATAATACTTCATCAAGTAAGTCCACAGCCTCTATTGGTGGAACCGATCTATCATATATATCTCCCGCAATGATTAAAACATCGGGTTTCTCTTGATCAATCAACTCTACAAGTTGTTTTAATATGTATTTTTGATCTTCTGTCATGTGAATTCCATGAACTAATTTACCTATGTGCCAATCTCCAGTATGTAATATTTTCATAACATTTACCCCCATAACATTATTGATATACTTATATTTTTCTTTATATCATATATTTCTTTAGCATATAATATTTTACAGTATTTAATTGAAGTTTTCAATAATTTATAAGAACTGTTCAACATGGAAACTGAACATGCAGATATACACTTTTAATAGAGATCACATTTCTTTTTGATACTTAGCCATAAGATATACACCTATTACATTATATAGTAGAAAAACACAAACTGTAGCAAGTGTTACCCATAAAGGAGCATTAATAATAATCGTTAAATATGCAATTCCCATGATAAACCATTGACTAATATCTCCAGCCTTTGCCTTTGCTCGATAACGAATCATAGTGTTTCTTTCATCTTTAAATTCAATTTCATTTAGTTTCATTTTTTCTGGGTTCTTTTGCTCCAAGTTTTTCATAAATATATTTGCAACACTCATCCCGAATAAACCTGAACCAATTCCCATACACATTCCTGAAATTGATTTTAACTCTTCACCTTTGAAGAAAAAGCTTACACCTATTAAGATAATTCCAAGTATCAAAGTAACTATATAAAATAATTTTTTCTTTAACATGATTTTTCCTCCTCATAAATAAAAATTTCTTCTATTGACATATTAAAATAATGTGAAATTTTGAATGCTAAAATAATTGATGGATTATATCGCCCATTTTCTAATGAGCCAATAGTTTGTCTAGATACTTCCAACTCAGCAGCAAGGTCTTCCTGTTTAATCCCTCTTTGCTTTCTAATTTCTTCTAATCTATTTTTCACTACTTTGCTCCTTTCGTTATTTTATGTAAAGTTAACTTTCCATTATTAATATATCATTATCATTTCCTAATGTCAAGTTAACTTTCCATAAAAACATACAAAAGAAACATTATTAACTGTTTCTTTTGTATATTTGTTGATTATAATATTTAAAGGCTACAGTTCATCACTGTAACCTTTTTGTATATATCAGTAATTGACAATCTTGAATAAAATAATTCTATGCACCTCTTGGCTTACCCACAATGCGGTTTAAACCTTTTGTATCAACATCATCAAGGATTTTTTCTTCGTCAGTTGAAGGGGTATATTTTATCCAATGATATCCTATTGCAGTATCATCTGATTTTTGAAAATATATACTTTCATCATCATGATATATTATAACAGTATCTTCTCCATCCCATAATTCTTTTTCATTATAATCCTCCATAGAATCAAGAAGTTTATGATGTTTCATAGTTTCATTTTCATATACATAAAACTTCATTCCATACATATAACCTGCATCGACAATATCTCACCGACACATTCTATTATTCCTATTACACTTGGTACTTTATCCTCTTTAAATGTTCTATTAAATATTAAATTACTTATTTTGCTAATATTGTTTGTCCCAAAACCAATCTGGTCTAAGATAAGAAAGTTTTTGTCACATACATATAAATTTTTAGTATTTGATTTATCAATACCTATTAATAAGTATGTGTTATATTGTTCGCTAATATATTCCAAGGATACTGGTATTTCATATATACTTTGTATCTCTTTCTTATTGATATCATATCTAATCAATTTGCTTTAATCCATATTACTATAATTAAAAAACACATCAAAAGAATTATATGTACTGATTGCTAATCCTTTATATTCCATACCTTCTTCTAGATTATAATCACTAGCCCATTTAGTTGGTATTTATAATTTATTACTTTTAGTCTAACTTTATTATCGTCCAATTTAATAACAACTACAAAATCATTATTAGATAATTTTTTAATATCTAAAATATTGGGTAACTATATACTCTATCAAAATTAGCATCATAGTACATCAAACTTAATCCTTTATTAGAATTAATGCCTATTATTCTATCACTAACACAAAATACCTTTTCATTATCTTTTAATGGTTGAGTATGTATAACTTTTTTGTCAGTACTATAAATTTCATTTATAAAATCTATTCCATTATTCTTTACATCAAATGATTTCATTGATTGGTCATCGAAACTAATCATTCTGATATCTTTATTAATTTTAAAATATTCATTAATCCTTGTGTTATCACTAATTTCATATTTCTTTTTAGGGTGGTTATCTATTTTATTAGCTTCATTATCTACTAGTGCGCTACTTTTAGTTGGTTGTGGATTGTCATTTCCATCTTCTTCATGTATTTCTTGATTAACCTGTGTTTGATTAACTTCTTTAGTATTATTTGCTTCATTGTTAGTAGAACATGCTACTAAACTAAATACTATCATTATAATTATTATGCTACTAATATATCGAGTTCGTTGCTGCATATATAACTACCTCCCATCTTTATACCATACATATAATTAATATTGCATATATCCTATTCTAACCATTTTAATCTAACATCGGTTATTTTACAATGAGGAATAAAATCATCCTATTAGCCCCTTTTACATATAACATACCTTTATTTGATAAAGTTCAATTTGCTTCTTTCATCTATTCGTCTCACTAGACTATATGTATATGGTGTAAAATATTTCAACCAAAATTTATTTGCATTTGGATTAATACTTTCAAAATCCACACCACAACGCTTATACTTTTCTTTCTTTAATTTTTCTATCATAAAGGCTATCAAATTATTATATATCCCTGTTCCTCTATATTCAGGGTATATATATGCACCACAGATATGCATTGTCTCAGTATCATCATCTACAAAGGTTTCACCTGATGGTTTAATCTCTAAATATCCAATTATCTTATCTTGAATATTAGCAGTAAAAAATCTTGATTTTCTACTTATTGATTGTTCTTGGTTCAACCCATATTTTATATTGCTAACCATATCTGATAACATCCCGCAAAATAAATCTTTATAATCTTTCTTTGGTAACTCAAGTACTTTACTACATTCTTCTTCATATTCTCCAAGTGTAATATCTGCCATTTCATCAATGTGATTACTATTAATTTTCTCAAATATCATTTATTATTTTTCCCTTTTCTACCTAGTCTTTTTTCACCTCTATATACGACTTGTTTTTATAATAAACTAGACTTTTCATCACAATCACTCCTTTCTAGCATTGATATACAGAATCAATCTATGCTCAATTATATACCCTTCATTTACCATTTTCAATAAATTAGTATATTACTTACATGTGAAATATTGCATATTAAAAACAAACCCATCTATGACGATCATTGCACCTTTATTTTGATATAAGAATAGAGGGCATACTTTTTTACGTATGCCCTCCCACAACTCATTAATCTTTCTTTATTTAGTTTTTCTTACTGATAATCATATTGCACAGCATTTGAGCTACTTCTGCTCTAGTAGAAGTGCCAGTAGGATTAATCATATTGTTATCACTACCATTGATTATATCTCTACTTATTAGATAGTTAGCTCCTTTTATGGCATAACTTGACATCTCATTATTATCAGTAAAATCTTCTAGCTTATCACCTTCGTCATCAAAGTTATCTAGTCTTTCTGTAACTTCAAGGGATTTGTAAAGTATATACATCATTTCTTCCCGTGTTATTTCTTTACTTGGCTCAAATGTGTTACCATATACCTCAGGTAAAATATTATTATTCTTTGCAATAGATATGTAATCTGTATACCACTTATCCCCATCTATATCACTATAGTTATCTTCACTCTGTGATGTAAAATCAAAAAATCTAACTATAAGAGCTGTAAATTCTGCTCTAGTTATTTCGCCATTAGGATCAAAGATAGTTTCACTTTTTCCGTTAATCACTTCTCTACTAGCAAGTGTCTCAATAGCTATTTTGCCCCAATATGTAGTGACATCATCAAAGGTTTTATCAACATACATTAGTGCATAATTACTTAAATGATTTGTAGTAAATCTCATTACTCCATTGACTACAATGCCTTCCATCATCTCTATATTTCCTGTTTCATCAATATATACTGCAACTACTTTATGGTTTTCATAGTCCCCATTGATTGGTATCTCAATTATTATAGGCTTTTCAGATTCAAAATTAGTTTTCTTACCATCTACAAATATTGATATATCAAATATTGGTAAATCTCCAACTTGTTCTTCTAGTTCTTTGGAAAGTTTCAAGTCTTTTTTATCTACTTGGTCAATCTTAGCTTGAACATTCTTCTTTTTTAAACCCTCAAATGCTGTACCATTAAAACTCACTTCAATATCTTCCTGCTTTATGGTAAAAGTTGTATCTTTGCCTTTTTTGCTTAATGATATTGTTTTTGCACCTGCTACTGACTTTGGCTCTGAATTATCACTATCACTAGAAAACGATTCACTACCAGTTGATGGTCTAGCTGTTGTAGATATTGTTATGCTATCACTCTCTACGGATTGATATGTGCTATCTGTTTCTTTAATTCTTTGTGTAAATACATACTCTGTGCTTGCATTTAGCCCTGTGAATACATTACTATCTTGCCATGTACCAGTTCCCATTTTGTACTCATAGCAATTTGTAGGTGTAAGAGTAATACGGCTATAACTTCTTGACTGCATTGATAGTGCTATTGGTGTATTTGTATTGTCATTTTTCATAGTAGTAAACAAAATATGCTCTAACACATAATTGTTATTACTATCAGCTACACGTACACATATTGCATATTCAGTCCCTACTGACAAGTTAGCATTTAATTCTCCCAAAGTTCTATCTACTGTCAGTGTTACTTCGTCTCCTGCTGCTATGCTGCCTGTCTGCTTTCCATCTGATATAATCCAATAAGGACCTTCATATGACGGACGTGGCATAAGTACTATCACTTCATATGTACAATCTTTATCTACCGAAAATATAACTTTAGCATCCATTTTCGTGATATCAGTTACTGATAGAGCAGTAAAAACAGGCGGTTTTATCACACTTATTTCAAATGTATCTGATGTTTCTTCTTCGCCTTCATCAGTAACAGTTATAGTTACACTTACAGTGTCTTCGGTAGTTGGTGTATATATAAGAGTTCTTGTATCTCCATCAAAAATTATAGCTGAATTTGTTGTAGACATAGAATATGTTAAAGTATCATTCTCAGCATCTGTAAAAGTATTTTCAGGTATTACATATGTAAACGCTTTGCCAACTGTTGCTGTTTGATCTGGTATTTCGTTAGCTACTGTTGGTGCTGTATTGTCTGAATTATTAACAGTTAGATTAAAAGTATCAGTGATACTATTATTACCATCACTTACTGTTACGGTTACCATATATAGATCAGCAACTGTAGGAGTACCTGTGAATGTTTTAGAACTACCACTAAAAGTTATACCACTTGGCATTCCCTCAGCAGTATATGTAAATCCATCTACGTTTGTAAATGTACCAATAGGAATTGTATAACTAAATTCAACACCTACTTCTCCTTGTTGGTCTGGTATTTCACTAGATACTGTTGGAGATGTATTAGTCGCAGTTACAATTATAGTAAACGTATCACTTACACTATAACCTGCTTCTGTCATTGTAATTGTTACATCGTAGCTCCCTGTAGCTGTTGGCACACCTGAAAAAGTCTTTGAACTTTCATCAAATGTTATACCTGTTGGCATTCCAGTAGCTGTATACCCATAGGTATAATTGTATGTATCGTTGAATGTATCAGTAGGGACTTCATAATTAAAAGCAAACCCAACTGCGGCTGTCTGATTCGGTATCTCATTTTTCACTTCTGGTATAGGATGCCACGGTCTGTTACTACCATCAGCATCTGTCATTACATATGTTTTAGCAGTAGAGTCTTCATAACAATATACTACTACACGAAAGCTACCAGTATAAAGGTACATTCCTATATCTGCATTTGGGTTAAGTATTGTTAATTTAGTTAGCTTTGGACACTGGGAAAAAGCAGATCCACCAATATCTGTTACGCTTTCTGGAATTACTACATCAGTTAATTTTATACATTGGCAAAACACACTTAATCCTATAGTAGTTACATCATTATGTATTATTATATTTTCTAAAATACCACAATTGTAAAAGGATTTATCACCTAGAATAGTTGCATTACTTGGTATAGTGTAAGAAGTATCTAATTTTCCTTCAGGGTAACGTAGTAATTCTCTTCCATCCTTAGTAAATAGAACTCCATCTATAGATTTATAGTCATTATTATTTACATTTATATTGATGCTCTGTAAATTAGTGCAACGTTCAAAAGCATTATCTCCAAGACTAGTTATAGTACTAGGGATAGAGATAGTAGTAATGCCACTACACTGCTTAAAAGCACTGCCTCCAATTATTTCTACACCTTCTGGTATTAATAAACTTGTCAATGAAGAACATCCATGAAATGCACTTGGACCAATTTCTCTTACTGTATTTGGTATTGTTATACTAGTTAATGCATCTTCCCACTGGAAAGTAGCATACTGAATTTTCCTTACAGGAGTAGGCATACTACCATCATGAGAAAAACTCACATCTACCATAGCTGGTATATTAACTGTGGTATCACTACCATTATAATCTGTAATAATAACATATTTATTATTGCCACTATCATACGCAGTTTCGTAGTCAAATAATCCGTCGGTAGTTTCAATTGCATAACAAACTGCATTTATACTCATAAAACACACAATCACTATTATTAATATTATTATCTTTTTCATTAAAAATCCTCCTTTAATTTCTATTTTCACCTAGTCTTATCTTATTAAAAGCATAAGTTATTTACAATATAGCGGAAGTAACTTATCATAATCCTAGAGTTACTTATTTAGACATAAAAAAATGACTTTAGTCGCTCTAAAGTGACTTAAGTCATTCTGTTTGTTTTTAAATTCATTTCAAAAAGTGCGTTTATGTTATTTCATTAGCCAAATTCCACCCCTTGAAGTTTATTATCATATGTACGCTATTAGATTAAACATATCTAAAACTGCTACTATAATATTACCTATCCCATGCAATAACCAGCTTGATATAATAGATCCATCCGATTGTTTTTCATTCATCCACCCATGAAACCATCCTGCTATACCAGTTAATCCAGTTATCACTATTGCCCCTACTACTCCTACTACTGAAAAAAGAAATACTCCATGCATTAAACCAAATATTAGACTCTGAATACTATTACCTAATTCAAATCCAAATTTATTTATTAACCTTTTATTTAAGAAACCCCTAAAAAATATCTCTTCTGATAATCCAGTTTGTAAAAATGCCCATACCAATGCAGGGAGTAGAGCTGATATTCTTTGACCTTGAAACTGTGAAATAGCTATACCAGTTGCATCGACACTAATAAATAATCGAAAAATAATATACATAGGGATTAAAGACAATAATACAATAAGTATGAACGAAATAAAATATAACCTCTTATTTTTGATCTTTGGTACTTTTATACCTACCCACCTAAAGAAACTCACCTTTTTTCTACTGGTTATCAGCCACCAAAAAAATGGTATGATAGATAAAACTATTACTTGAATAATCGCACTTACTAATACATCCAAATACATTCACTCCCCATAATAATATAAAACTCTTTTCACTTTTTCAGTCTAATTTTTATGGATAACAAGAAAAACACTTGACTCATCTACTTCATGAATTTTGTAGTCATACCCTGATGAATCTCCAATCTCTTCTAAAACTTTCTGAGTATGCGTAATAGCTTTAAAACCATCTTTACAAATAATAACTCCATCCTTTGTTTTTTCATAATCAATCTCACCTAGTAACCCCTTATCAACTTGTTCTTGAAACCACATTAGCCTATACTTCCAAAATTTTTCACTATAAGTACTGAAAAAAACTTTCCCGCCACTCACAACCATTCTCAAAATCTTCTCAATCAAATCAGTTGATTTAATCTTCATTGCAGATAAACCATTTTGCAAACAAAGTATTACATCAAATTTTTCTTCAAACTGAAGATTATGTACGTCCATAGTCATAATCTTTGCATTGTAACTATCCTTCAAGTATTCTTTTCCTAACGCAACACTTTCTTCGGAAACATCAATACCAACAATTGATTTACAATCTCCTGCCAATTCCTTAATAATACGTCCATAACCTGCACCTAATTCCAAAACCCTTTCACTGCTTGTCAAGTTATCTCTGACAAAAGAGATTTCCGCATCCAAATACTGTTTTACTCTGGGTATATTAGTTTCGTATGCCTTGAACAACATTGTTGAATTTAATTTTTGTGCATAATAGTTATTTTTCATTAATAAACCTCACTCTCAAAAACTATAAAATCCTCTCCATGACTGAATCTATACCATTAAAATAATCATCCGCACTTGGCTGAACAATAATATCTGGTATCAATGAGTCTATATCTTCCTTTGATGTGGTAATGTATTTTGTTGAATAACTTATCATAATATTATTATTGCTTAAATTTAAATAAAGGATTTCTCCAAAATGATTTGGCTTACCTCCTGTAGGTTCCCCCAAAATTATTGCATTAGTATTATTCTTAAATGTTAATGCATTGATAACCGCTGATGAAAATGTCTCTCTCCCCACTATAACAAACAGTTTATTTGACTGGTCTAAATTTTCCCTTTTCTTAAGTTCCACAAAAAATGGATCTAATATGGGTGACTTTCCACCCCCATTATTTCTTAAGTCAACTACCAATTTATTAATATCATGACTATCAATGAAGTCAAAAAGTTCCTTATTAAAATCTTCGAAAGATTTTTCTTTCATATTAAAACAAGAATTATAATTAAAATACAATATTCTTTTATCCTCCATAAATTCATACCAATAATTCTTATCCGTGTTCTTTAAGTACAGCATGGTTTGAGATGCCTCTGTGTTTAAATTCTTCATAGCTGAATTTTTAAATCCTGTAGCAACTGCTTGAATATTCTTCTCATCTCCATTTTTATCTATAAAGACAAATTCCGCTGTTTCGGAATTGATAACCTTTAACCCCTTCAAAAATTGGGAAATCACAATTTGCTTTACAACCATTTCCTTAAATCTAGCTTCATTATCATAAGAAAAAATTGGACGAAATAAGCTAATAATTTCCTCAACACTTTTGCTATTAATGCTTTTGAGCTTGCAGCCTATATATTCACTATACTCAGGTACCGAACTTAAAAGATAAATTCCATCTTCAAAATAATAAAATCTAAAGGGATATCGCAATTGATCTTTCAAAACAAATTGAGTATGCTCATCACTTACAGATGCAATCAGTTTACTTACTTCCACAATTATTTCATCATCAGTTAGTGTAGGGATTTTTTCTTTTATAAGCTCTATGTTGTTGTAAAAATCTTCTTCCTCTAACTCATAGAATAAATTAATATGATTCTTAGGCAGTTCTTTTGTAATAAATTCAATATCAGCCAACCATTTATCTTCTCGGTTTCCCCTCACTTTTGGACTGTAGGTATACTGATTGTCTCCACTTAATTCCTTGGCAGATCCAAAATCATCGAACTCTAAGCTATCTACTATCTTTTCCATAGAGGCTTGATAGATACTATAATCATCAGTGCTGCATTCAAACTTAAACTCAATAAGCATATCTTTTTTTTCGCCATAATATAAAGTATTTATTATCTTTTCATTCTTATTGATGCTAAGTTTACATCCTTTATTCCCACCAACAGTATACTCTTCCATGTTAAATTCATCTTTATTTTTATTCATAGCCTCTTCCAAATAATTTTCATAGTAACGCATAATCTTTACATTCAATTGGAGTTGACCATCATTCTGTGAAAAAAACACTGAATATGGACCCTCTACATGGGATATTAATTTTGGCACCAACCAATTTGATGGATATTGTATCGTATAGACTCCATTATAGTATGTATTATCATTACTCATGTCCTCGTCCTTAATTTGACATCCCACACATAAGTAAACTATGAATATTAAAAGGATTAACATGCACAGTTTTTTTGTAATTTTCATAATCTACTCCTCTCCTGTAAATAATGTATATAATAATGGTCATTATTTGATAAGGAAACTCTTTGATTCAGTAATAAGCACCCTCTATAAGGAAAAAGTGCCCCAAGGTTTATAATTCCAAGCTCAACCATAAAGCGGGACGAACTCCGCCGCTGTTATCGCCTGTTGAAGGGTGAATCGTCTTGCTACTGTAGCGAAAAGTACCGTTTCCCTGGATGCCTATATTGCCGTCGCCGTGGATATATACAGCTCTTCTATTGTCACGCCCTGGCGACCGAAGCCACCACCACCATACATACCCATCCAATGTAGATCCTCGCTTGTTGTTGTTTTTGTCTTTCCTTTGAAACCAGTATCGTTGTTTAGCACTGGGGTTTTCAAGATTTTTACTACTGTCACCGAAATATTTGCAAACTACTTCTTCAATGCTTAGAAGAAATATGTAATCCCGAGTATCTTCTCCGCCTCTTGAACCGTACCACTGATTGTCCTGGTTTTTGCTTAATACCGGAGTAATTCTTGACTGTTCGACCGTGGTGAATTTGTTGTAAAACTCACCATTAAGATATTTTCTTAGCGAGCAGTCAGCCCATGTCACATCACCAGCGCAATCATTATAGGGGTGTTGTTTAATCATGTTTTCAGTTATAATCAAGGCTGTATTACCTTGTATATCAAGAATACGCCAATGATAACCGCCGAATTGCAGGATAGAACCAATATTAAATTCTCTCATTCTCTTTCTCCTCTAGTATAATATTTTTCTGTAGTTCTGCTTCTAATCTTTTGTAAAACATACTTATACTTCCTCCCTATAAATTATTCAACATCCTCAAGTTTCCAGTATTCCTTTTAATATAAAAAGCTATTATTTCACTAAGTTCTTGCTCTTACATATCGGGTAATCAACCATACACTCAAATTACACATCTCTAAATTTGGACTTGTCTTTGGTTCATCAATACCTACCATTGGTTTCCAGCATTCATAATTACACTCATCGACATATATATTTTAGATTAGCATCTGAAAATAATAGTACTGTCCATGTTATTGTTTAGGTACAAACTCAATTTTTATTTTAAATAATGTTGTAGTACTTTCTTCACTAACAATTCTTCCCTATTCAAATTACCACCTCCAGTGAAATACTAATCAATTTATGTCGTCTAACTTATAAGCTCTCGAATATCTATATTAATATTTATAACTTACAACATATACATTATGCCCCTACTAATCCATACCTGTCTACTCTATTACTTTATTTTAAAAAAGTTTTAAAGAATAAAAGCCTCCTCAAGAAGGAGACTATTTATCTATCAAATTTAAATATATACTCAAACTATTTTCAACTTCCTGTTCAACAATAGCTATAAAGTCCGTATAATCACCCATCGTATGTGCTTTATCCAATGCTTCATAATACCTCATTCGTTCACTATTCTTAATGACTATTGGTGGATAGCCACTTTTCATTAATTCAAGATTTAATAATAGCCTTGCTGTCCGTCCATTTCCATCTATAAACGGATGAATCTTAACGAAATCACCATGTACTCTAGCAGCTCTCTCAATTGGATGCATCTCCTTGGCATCTTTGGACATATACCATTTTATAAATTTATTCATCTTATCCTTTAATACGAGATAATCTGGAGGTATATGCTTTGCTCCCGATATAATAACATTTTGTTTTCTGTATTGCCCAGCATTTGCATCATCTATACCCTTTAAAACTAAACGGTGTATATTCTTTATCTGCCACTCTGTTAAATCTTCTTTACTTTTCACAATTTCTTCTACATAAATTATGGCATCTTTATGATTGATAACTTCTAGATGTTCACTTAGCCTTTTTCCACCTATTGTTATACCTTCTAGTACAACTTTGGTTTCAATCAATGTAAGGGTATTTCCCTCTATAGCATTTGAATTATAAGTCCAATCTAATAGTAACTTGTCTCTTATACTTTGAACAGTATATGATGGCAATGGTCTCAATGTATCCAATTTTTCTTTCATTTTTGTAGCTTTTTCGAACATATTTTTCACCACCACTATCTTTTTCCTTTATTCTAACTCATATAGTTCTCTCTGTCTATGATTTTTCCAACCAATATTTAATACCTTAAAACTATTTATTAAAATATATCTTCAAAATTCCAAACAACAGTCAATTGCCCTCTATGATCTATTTCAATATGGTCAATAGACTATCTACTAATCCTAAAATATTGTTTCAATCTATCTGTGAGGGTATGATTACTTGTGCTAAAATACTTGCTATCAAAAATGGAACTTATCAAACAATTAGAACCGAAATGCCCCATCCTAGATGATGAACTAAGTGATGTGGAAGTACTTGAAACTGGTACTCCTGAATTTAATACAGCTCTGCTAAATACGAATAAAATGCACGTTATAAATATAGAGATTGGGTTGCAGAGGATATTGTATATTCTTCTAATAATTTATTCATAACTTCTATGTCACCTTTTTTACGTCTTATATAGCCCTGTTTCTGAAGCTTATTTATGAACATAAACAAAATGCTTTACATTTTCAGGAATTGATATAATATCTTCTTTGATATTTGTGGGATAAAGCTTTAAATCATAAAGCTCATTAAGGTATATCCAACAAAAATCTAAATCAAATCGCTCATTCCCTATCTCATCTATTGCTTTAAACTTTCCACTTAGCGGAATTTGGCTATTGTCACACAATGCAATCGTATAATATAGTGAAATCTGATGACATAATCTTTTACCCCATGGAAAAAAGTTCTCTCCCACTAGAATCAACCTATCCACTTTAATATCCGCATTAATCTCTTCTTTAAACTCCCGTATCAAAGCTTCTTCTGATTTCTCTCCAAAATTAACATGCCCCCCTGGTATGGAATAACCATCATCATTAATGGGCTTCTGCAATAAAACTTTATCATTATTAATCAATATGCCACCTACTCTATATGAAAAAATACTTTCCTCAGTTCTATAAAGTATATCACTACTCAATCTACACCCCTCCTACATAATTTTCTGTATTCAATAACGCACCCTTTCCCATCTCCAAGAAATTAGGGAAAAATCAACTAAGACATCCTCTGGTGTCCATTACTCTAATCTGCAATCTATTATAATTTCTGTTTTATTTCATGCAATAAATTAATGATCTTAGCTATAACCTTTTTCAGCTGTATGAAGTATATCATACTTAGATTAAAAGCCTTAAAAGGAGGCTATTTATCAATTAAATCTAAATATATACTTAAACTATTTTCTACTTCTTGTGGAGCTATAGCTATAAAATCTGCATAGTCACCTGTTGTATGTGCTTTATCTAATGTTACATAATATTTCATTCGTTCCTCATTTTATATAACTATAGGTGGACAACCATAGTCTCCCTACGCATCCTGTCCCGTAGGGTTGGCGTCGATATTGTTCACCAGGGCACTACCCATTAATCAGCAATATCGGTGTCAAAAGGTTGTGTTGGGAACTGCTGTGTTAGGAGATGTATAGACCTACAATCCCCATACACTCTCATCATAATAATCTATACATACTATGTTGTTATCTTTATAGTTCATATACATGTCTAAATGTGCATGTTCATGATATCCAGGATATTTATTATAAAATTCTTCTCCATCTGCCCCTACTTTCTTAAAATCTTCTGCTATATATCTAAAGACAGGATAACTCCCTACAAGAAATAATGTGTTATAGTTACTACGAACCTTTAAAACATCTTTATTTGATGTATAACTAAATCTTCTATAGTCAAAAACTAATTTCTCTATTTGAAAAATATCCTCTACTATATTTTTCTGTTCACGTATTTTTTCCCATAAAATATCCTCTCAACTTACATTATATAAATTATACACCTACCAATTTATTCCTGTCTACATTATTTCCTATTAAAATTTTCCAAATTAAAAGCCTCGTATTGATTAGGAAACTCTAAAATATATCCTCAAAATTCCAAACAACACACAACTGATCTTTGGTCTATTTTAATACGATCAATAAATACCTCAACCACTATCTAGGCCATATTCAATGGTGTACCTCTTTCCTTATGTAGAACATTTTAAAGCCAAGTACCAATTAAGAGATATAATTTACATTACCAAAATAGGATGTGATACCATGCCATGAGTATAATTTAAAAGGTATATCATTCTCAAATAGATTTTTTCTTCGTTCTATGCTATCATTTAGTAAGAGGAAAAATAAGACCTAGACTTAGGATTCTATAAATAGGATGTTAATGGAAAAAGGCGTAACCAGTTAATCGATTGAATCAAAAGGAGATAAATGATGAATTACAAAATGATGATTGCATATGATGGTAAACGATATAAAGGATTTAAGAAGACAAAAGCGTATGATGACTTAACAATTCAAGGGAAATTTGAGACCATATTATTTAAACGCTACAATGAAAGTATTGAAGTAATCAGTGCTGTCAATACAGATGCAGGGGTACATGCTCATGAACTATTGATTAATTTTAAAGTACCAGAAACAGAAGATAAAGCTAGTGAAGTACGTGCTTATTGTGAAGAGTATTTACCTGATGATATTGTTATTTTATCCATTGAAACAGTGGATGAACGTTTTCATAGTCGTTATTTAACTAAAAGTGTGACCTATCAATATCGTTTATGGAAAAAGGATGCACTCAACCGTCCACTTTTCGAAAGACATTATGTAAATGTCATGAAAGAAGAGTTAGACGTAAAACTTATGCAAAAAGCGGCTTCCACATTAGTAGGTGAACATAATTATATGGCATTTACAACAAGAAACAAAGTAAAAAATGCAACTAAAAACTTAATGGAGTTAAATGTAGAAGAAACACCTTATGAAATTATTATAACCATGACAGCGAATAGTTTTTTAGTGAATATGGAAAGAATAATTGTTGGGACATTGATTCAAATTGGTTCAGGACAGAAAAAAATTGGATGTGTCCAGAGAGCATTAGAAAGTAAAGAGAGAGAAGATGTAGGACATAAGGCAATGGCTGGAGCCTTGTCATTAGTGAAAGTAAATTACGAGATATAAGAAGTTGGAATAACTGTAGTCACACTGTTTTGAACAGTACTTAGTAATTGCGAAACTCAGCTCAAAAAATATAATTGGGTTCGTAAAGCTCATATCCCAGATGTTCATCGAATTTAGCTTCCATCATACTTTGGATAGTTCTACCGAAGTAGATTTTTGAGAGCATCTTGGACAGCCTCAGCTGACTTGATATCATACTCCTGTAGAAGTGCAGATATGATATTTTGTTTTCCTTCTTAAAATGCATTCTTTCTTTTTGCCATAATATAATAAAAAAATAGGGCTAAACAGTAAGCAACTCCTGTTTAGCCCTATTATATTCATTTAGCATACCCTACTATCAAGGAAGGGCTTAAAAATAAAAATTAAAGCCTCCTATAGGTCTTCGACCGTAAAATTATCGGATCGTTGATTTTCTGCCCCATCTTGTCTACCCTTTTGATAAGAATTATAATCAATCTGCTCTTGATTCCTTTACCTTTGAAGTCACCTGAGAATCCTTTTTCAATTTCATTATATTTTTTTATGATTGGTACTGGCATTACTGCGACTAGTACATATTCCTGTTTATTCTCATTCTTCATTTTTATTGATTGTTCTTTTAACTTCTTATCAAGTCCTTGGATGAAACCAATGGCATATGATTTTCTATCAAGCTTTTCTCTTGTACTGGATATAGTAATAATATTAACTACTTGTC